>JBKPDA010000001.1:0-4311 GCA_046727635.1 Actinomycetota bacterium
CACGGACGAAGCGCTGCGCGTCGCACGGGCCACGGCATGCTCGAGGCGGTCGCGGAAGAGCACGCGGTTGGGCAGCCCGGTGAGCGGGTCGTGCAGGGCCTGGTGGCGCGTCTCCTCCTCGCTTCGGCGGCGCTCGATCGCGGCGGCCAGCACGTTTGCGACTGACTGGAGGAAGTGCACCTCTTCCTCGCTGAAGGTGCGCTGCTGGAACGTGTGAGCGGTGAGGATTCCGAACGCCTGGTTCCGGCCCGCGATAGGCACGGTCACGCCGCTCCGGAAGCCCGCGGCCCGGGCGGGGGCGGAGCCGCGGAAGCGCTTCTCCGTGCGGTAGTCGTCCACCACGATCGGGGAGTCCGAGCGCAATGTGTGGGCCGCCTGAGTGTGGTCGTCGACGGGCACGGGCCCGTAGCTCGGCAGGCCGTCCGGCCAGCCGCGCGCCGCGCGGCCCATCAGCGCATGCCCGTCGGCCGAGCTCTCGAGCACGCTCGTCACGTCGATGGCCAGGGTCTCGTGGACGAGCTCCACGGCCTCCTCGAGGAGCGGCGCGACCTCCGCGTCGGACAGCGCCGACGCACCCAGCTGCGACACGGCCGCCTGCTGTGCCGCGCGCTGGCGCAGGCGCTTGCCGCTCGCGCTGAGCGCGCCACGCATGCGAAGCACGAAGACGGCCGTCGCGAAGGTGCTCATCATCACGAACAGCCAGTGGAGCGCCTGGTCCTCGCACACCCCCACGCCGTGCCCGAGCCGCATATGCACTCCGACGAGCGCCGCGGCGTAGGCGACGCCCATCACAGCGATGTGGACCACCACCTGGCGACGGGTGTAGATGGCCACTACGTACGGCAGCGGCCACGCCATGAGCAGTGCCAGCGGCATGTCGTCCCCGCTCGCCACGATGGCTCCGGCCACGGCACACATCGAAAAGGCGAGCACGAGCTGGAAGGCGAGCCTCGGGAGGCGGCGGAATCCAAGAGCGATCACCGGGACGAGCACCGCTGCCGCGGCCACGATGCCGACCATCACGTCGCGCCTCATCAGCGGGTTGTCGTCGGTGAGCGCGACCGTGACCACGAGAGCGATCGCAACCGCGTAGAAGGCGGCCAAGATCGCCCCGTTGATCGCCATGTGTCCGGGCAGGTCCGGGCGGGCGTGCGCGCGCACGCCGAGTCGCCGCGGGCTACTCCATCCGGGGCTCACAGTGCCCGTTAGATCGGCCGGGCTTGGGAAACGTTGACCGGTTCTAGGGGCTGAGTCAGCCCCTGTTAAGGCGCCGGAAGGCCGGGCAAATACGAGTGCGCGAAGAAGAAGAACCAGATGGTGATCGTGATCATCGCGATCACGACGCTGATGGTCATGCTCGTGTCGAGCACCGTGCGCGGGCCGCGGGCGCGGCGCTCACCGCTGAGGCTCTTGAGCCAGGCCGTGCGGTGCTGCTCGGGATGGCGGCCGCTCAGCCGCAGGTAGAAGGAGTTCAGGCGAGCGAGCAGCAGACCCAGCAGCGTCATCGTCACTGGGCAGCCGAACAGCGCGCCGGCGTATGCCTCCGGGTAGCGCTCCACCACGCGCGTGACCAGCCACAGCCAGCCCAGCGGCAGACCGATCCACATCACCAGGCTGCCCAGGAAGATCGCCAGCACGAGGAGATACTCGAGAGCGATCCTCGAGCCCGCGCGGCCGATGCGAAGCGCCGATTCCATCCGGTCTAGCCTGCTTCCCTCATTATCTCGATCGCCGTCCACAGCGCCTCCTCCACGCTCAGGTCCGGCACCCCTTTGGCCTGGATCGCGGCGACCACGATGCGCTTCGTCTTCGGGGAGGGGACGAGCTCGGGGGCCGTCTCGCCGAACAGCGCCGCCACGGGCCGTTCCTCGTCCGCGATCACCACCTGGCCGTCGGCCCCGCGGCGCAGCGCCAGCCGGCCCTGCAGCGCCGCGGCGTCGAACGCGATCAGCGGCACACCGGTCTCGAGCGTGGCCACTGCCAGTGCGTCGTCCGGCAGCCCCACGCTCTCGACCTCGCCCACCTCGTCGGGTCGCAGCGCCAAGAGCTCGGTAAGGGTGCGCGGCTCGACCGGGTCGATGCCCAGTTGGCGCAACAGCACGCGATACGCCCACGGCGTCGACTCCCTGCGCGTGCCCTCCGCCTCGGCGGCGCTCGGCCGGCCCGACAGCGCCTGGATGCGCCGGTGGACCGCCGCGGGGCTCGGGCCGGTGGCGGCCGCCACGTCCGCCGTCCACAGCCCGAGCTCCGGCAGCTCCGTCCGCAGTGAGCCGAGCACTGGCGCCCGGCGCAGGCTCTCGGGAAGCGCATCGCCCGCCGGGCTCGGCGCGCTCTCGAGCAGGGCGCGCACGACGGGCTGTTCCCTGCGTGCCTTGTCCGACGCCACCCCGCCGATCACGATCCGCAGGCCCGCCTCCAGCACCGCCCGCAGCTCGCGATCGTCGCCGGGAGCCGCCTCCTCCGCATGGCGGCCGTGCGTGAGCGCGCCCGTCCACGCCGACCACAGGAACGCCGCCGCCCGGCGCGAGTCGAGCGGGCGGGCGTCGCCGCGGCGGACGGCGGCCTCTATCAGCGCGGCGGTGCGGCGCTCCTGATCGTCAAGCGAGCGGCGTACCCGCTCCACGACCGCCTCCGGGGCCTGCGCCACTAAGAGCAGCCGCAGGTGCCCGGGCCGCTCACGGCCGAAGCGGGCAAGGCGGCCACCAGTGTCGAGCAGCTGCTCGAGCGCCGGCGCGTCGGGCAGCGGCTCCTGCTCCATGTATGCCTCGAACAGCTCGAGCGCACGCTCGATCAGCGCCGCGTAAACGCCTTCCTTGCTGGCGAAGTGGTTGTACACGGAGCCGACCGCGACGTCAGCCTCGTCCGCGATCGCGTCGATCTTCGCGGCCTGGAAGCCGTGCTCGAGGAAGTGGCGCTCAGCGGCGTCGAAGATCGCCGCGGTCGTGCGCGCCTTCCGGCGCTCGGAGCGCGATAGCGCTTGCATCGCGCCCGACATTATGACACCCTGCTCAATTCTGAGTCAAGATTCATTTTTGAACGAGATCACAGGTCACAGATCACAGATAACAGGGCTTTCCTCCGTCGAGGGGCTGGGCGCCATCGCCAAGTTCGCGGCGCGCATGGTGGGGTTGGTCCTGTCGGGGCGGGTGCTGCGGTTCTTCGGCGAGGCGCTGCGGCAGGCCGGGATCCTGATCCTCGGCTCCACGCTCGTCATCTGGGGGATGGCGTTCATCCTCGGGCTCGAGTGCGGCATCGAGGGCGCCTACTTCAGCCGCTCGGTGGGCGCGCCGGCCAATGCGGGCGTCTTCTCGGCGTGGTGCGACCTGCGCGAGGTCATGCCCTACGCGTTCGGATACATGATGTCGGCGAAGGTGGGCACCGGGCTCGTGGCCGAGATCGGTGCGATGCGAATCTCGGACGAGATCGACGCGCTCGAGGTGATGGGCATCAGCTCGATGACGTTCCTCTGCGCCACCCGCCTGCTGGCCGCCTGGCTCGTCCTGCCGTTCGTCTACCTCGGCGCGGTCGCCGCCGGCTTCTTCGCGTCGTACCTCGCGGTGGTGCAGCAGATCGGCGAGGTCTCCTCAGGCGGCTTCCTCCTCATCTTCTGGGAGTTCCAGAACCCGCCCGACCTCCTGTACAGCCTCATCAAGGGCATGGCGATGGCCACGCTGATCGTGATCGTGGGGGCCTACTACGGCTATACGGCGCGCGGCGGCCCGGTGGGCGTGGGCACGGCCACGGCGAAGTCGATGGTGCTGAACGTGGTCGGCGTTCACCTGGTGGGGATGCTCGGCACGCAGATCTTCTGGGGAGCGAATCCGAGGGCGCCGATTGGGGGATAGGTCTCGGGTGTCGGGTTTCGGGTGTCGGGCTCATCCCCAGACCCGAGACCCGAGACCCCACACCCGGGACCCAACCTGTGCTTTCCTGAACTCAGGAGCATGGCTGTCTTCGTCTGTACCCGCGACGACCGGTTGGTGCGGCTGCGGCGCGACGGCGATTCCTGGACCGCGGAGCCGGCGCTCGATGGCGTGAGCGTGCGTTGCGTGGCCGCGCTCGGGTCACGCGTCCTGGTCGGCACGCTGGGCGGCGGGCTTCGGGTGAGCATCGACCAAGGCGCCACCTGGGAGCAGGTCGACCTGCCGGAGCCGGACGTGTTCTCGGTGGCGATCAGCCCTGCGGACGGCGCGCTCTATGCCGGCACCGAGCCGAGCCGCCTGTTTGTGAGTCGGGCCGGCGGAGCGTGGTCCGAGCTCGAAGCGCTTCAGGACATCCCCTCGCGAAGTAGCTGGAGCTTCCCGCCGCGAC
>JBKPDA010000002.1:0-12791 GCA_046727635.1 Actinomycetota bacterium
GCGTCGGACGATCCTGCGCGGCGCGGCCCGGTGCTGCTCGCCATGGGTCAGGCCGAGATGCGGGCCGGACGGCTGGACGCCGGCCGCGCCACGCTCAAGAAGACGGCTTACGAGGCCCGGCGCGCCGGCGACGACGAGCTGCTGGCCCAGGCGGCCCTCGCCTCCGCCCCATGGGGCCTGGCCACCGCGATGGCCGACGAGGAGGGCATGATCCCGCTGCTCGAGGAGGCACTCGACCGGCTGCCCGAGGCGGACGGCGCGCTGCGCGCGCGCCTGCTGGCCCGGCTGGCCGCGGCGCTCTATTGGACAGCGTCGCCTGAGCGCCGGCACGCGCTTGCCGACGAGGCGATCGCCATGGCGCGGCGGGTGGACGACCACGCCACGCTGGCGTTCGTGCTCTCCGACGCGCACCTGGCCACATGGGATCCCGACTCGCCCCAGCGCTCCCTCCCCTGGGCCAGCGAGATCTACCTCCTGGCCGAGCGCGTGGGGAACACCGAGCTGGCGATGGCCGCGCACTCGTGGCGCATCTCGCTGCTGCTCGAGAGCGGCGACATGGCCACGGTGGACCAGGAGATCCAGACCTTCTCGGAGAACGCCCGGCGGCTCCACCAACAGCGTGCTCAGGGCCAGGCAGCGCTGCACCGCTGCGCGCGGGCGATCATCGCCGGCGACTTCGACAACGCCGAGCAGATCCTCATGGAGTCGGCGGAGTACGCGGGCCGGCTGCAAGCCGACCAGATCTTCGGCATGCGCGTGGCCGCGCTCGCGTTCGCGATGCGCGAGGTGCAGGGCCGGCTGGGCGAGCTGGAGGGCGCCGTGCGCCAGTTCGCCGATGCCCAGCCGGCGATGCCGGTGTGGCGCTGCGCGCTGATGTGCGTGTACCTCCAGACCGGGCGTGATGCCGACCTGGCCCGCGAGTACGACCACTTCGCGAAGGACGACTTCGAGGCGCTGCCCCGCGACAACCTATGGCTGCCTGCCGTGTCGTTCCTCGCACAGGCGTGCCACCACTTCGGTGACCGGGAACGGGCGCCGAAGCTGCGGGCGATGCTCGAGCCCTACTCGGGCCGCAATGTGATCACCCCAGACGTGGCGTACTTTGGCCCGGTGGACCGCTTCCTCGCCCTGCTGGCCGCCACGCAGGGGGACGAGGAGCAGGCCGCTGCCTGGTTCGCGTCGGCGCGCCGGTTGGCGGAGTCGATGGGGGCCGCGCCAACGCTGGCGCGCCTGGCGGCCGAGGAGACGCAGGCGCTCGGCGGCGCGGACCGCCCCGCGGCCGCGGAGCCCGCCGAGAAGGAGGCCGTCCGGCGCAGGCTCCGGCGGCGCGCCGACATGTGGGAGGTCACCTCGGGCGCCGTGAGCTTCCACCTGAAGGACGCAAAGGGCGTGCAGCACCTGGCCTGCCTGCTCGCGAACCCCGGCAAGGAGTTCCACGCGCTCGACCTCGTCGGCGGCCTCCCTGCCCCGGCCGCGACCGGCCTGCCCGCTCACGACCTGAGCGTGCGGCCGCGCGGCCAGGACGATGCCGGCCCGCTGCTCGATCCCCAGGCGAAGGCCGAGTACAGGCAGCGGGTCAGCGATCTCCAGGAGGAGCTCGAGGAGGCGGAGGCGTTCAACGACCCGGAGCGAGCCAGCCGCGCACGCGCCGAGCTCGACTTCATCGAGGCCCAGCTGTCGGCGGCCGTGGGCCTCGGAGGGCGCGACCGCCGCGTGGGCGGCTCGGCCGAGCGCGCAAGGGTGAACGTCACGCGCGCGGTGAAGGGCACGGTGGACCGCATCGCCGAGTACGACGAGGCACTCGGCCATCACCTGCGCACGTGCGTGCGCACGGGCATGTTCTGCGTGTACGACCCGGGGCCCGGGTCCTACGCGTGGGACATCGAGTCCACGAGCTGATACTGGTCGTCAGCGCGGGGGCCGCCGGCGATCTCATCGGCCGCGTAGGCCGCCAGCGCCATCACGGTGAGCTGCGGGTTCACCGTGATCGATGACGGGAACACGGACGCGTCCACCACGTGCACGTTGAGCGTGCCGTAGACGCGGAAGGACGGGTCGACGACGCCCTTCAGCGCGTCCTTCGACATCGGGTTCCCACCCTGCGGATGGGCCGAGTTCACGCTCAGGTCGCTGTCGTCCCCGATCTCGTCGTAGATCTGCGACAGGCCGGCTTCGTTGTGGATGTCGAGCATCCGGAAGGTGGCCGGCAGCACCCGCTTGGCGCCCGCCCGCAGGCCGATCTGACCGGCCAGCCGCAGCCCCTCCTTGAGCTTCACGAAGTCGCCGTTCGTGGGCTTGAAGTCGAGCTTCGGCTCGCGCCCAGGCCAGCCGGCCGTGACGGTGGCGTTGCTCTCGGTGCCCACCACCACGCCGAGGCAGGTCATGTGCTTGTAGCGGTGCATGTTCTCCCAGTGCTGCTCGAACCAGCCGGGCATGAACACGGACTGGGAGACGATCGGGTTGAACCAGCTCTCGAGGGCGAGCCCGCCCTGAGCTCCGTTTATGGGCTCTAAGTAGTGCGTGATCTGCATGCCGCGCTCGGAATGCAGCACCTCGGCGAAGTCCAGGGTGACGGGGGAGGCCATGTTGAATGCAAGGCCTTTCCCGGCCCGTCCTTCGCCGAGGCCACTGCTCTGGAGGATGATGCTCGAGGCGATGGCACCCGCGCTGACGACGACGGTGTCGGCATCAACCGTTAGCCGGCGTCCGTCGGCAAGACGCGCTTGCACACCGGACGCGCGGGACCCGCGCATGAGCACCTTCTCGACTCGACAATCGGGCATGATCCGCACCGCCTCCGGATGGCGCTGTTGCGCTAGGGGCAGCGTCCAGTCCAGTGCGGACAGCTTCTTTCCGAATGCGCAGCCGATATTGCAGTAGCCGCAGCCGAGGCAGCCGTCGATGTTGCACTCGACGAGCCTGAAGTCGGAAGGCACGGTGGCCTTGATGCCTTCGATGATCCGCCGCGCGCCCGGGTTGAGCACGGCGGGCGGACCCACCTCGGAGACGTTCAGGAAGTGGCGCACGTGCGTGAAGGCGGCGCGCAGGCGATCGGGGTCGAGCCCGGCGTTCAGCCCGCGCGGGTCGAGCCAGCGTTCGAGCACGTGGTCGGGCAGGTCGAAGCAGACCGCGTTGTTCACCACGGTGCTGCCGCCGACGCACATGCCCTGGGCCACGTGGAAGTTGAAGTCGGTGGACATCGTCAGCGCGCCGTCGGCATAGAGCATCGAGAGCTGCTCGGCCTCGTTCTCCGTGAAGTCCTTCGGGTCCACGTGCGGGCCGCGCTCGAGCAGGAGCACCTCGCGGCCGCGCTCGGCGAGCTCGTAGGCCAGCATCGCGCCGGCGGCGCCGGTGCCGACGATCACGATGTCGGCGCTCAGCTCCTCGCCGGGGATCTCGGCCGGCGTCATGCACTTCACGCTCGGGCGGTCGTGGTCCACGCGCTCCATCGCCTCGGCATAGCCCGGGCGCTTCGAGAACGGGATGTAACCGGCCCGCTCGGCGGCGCGCTCGTCGCCGTAGTAGCCCATGAAGCAGAACTGTTGGGCGGCGAGGATCAGGCTCCGGCGCAGCGTGCGGATCGGGCCGGGCACGAGCCGGTCGGCGACCTCCTCGAAGAAGCGGCGGCGGACCCAACGCTCGCGGATGTCCGGCGACATTACGTGGAAGGGCGGCCGCAGCGTGAACAGCGGCCAGTAGGCGAGCAGGGTAAGCGCAACCAGCACCTTGTACTTCTGCTTGGCGCGGAAGCTCGCGAGGTAGTGGTCCACGCGGACGGCCACCTCGGCGGGCGCGACGTCGCGGTCCTCGCGCAGCACCAGTACCTCGGCCAGGGCCATCAGCGCGCGGAAGGCCGACGGCGGGAGGTAGCGCATGTCGTAGCGCGAGCGGAGCGCCTTCCACTGTAGGACGAGGAAGACGAGAACGACGCCGACGTCCGAGGCGAGCCAGCTCGTTCTGAGCGCCGACGCGCTACTGGGCGGCGATATCCAGCTGAACTGAATGCTGTGGTTGTTGCCCCACTTCCAGGTGAGCAGGATGCCGGCGATCAGCACCGCGTGGCCGAGCACGATCAGAGGCACCGCGATCACGCCCCAGCGGCGCACGTCCCAGAAGACAAGCCAGCAGAGCGCCAAGAGCAGAGCGTCCTTGGCGATCGAGTTGGTCGCGAACGGGAACTCGGAGTTCCGCGAGACGCTGTCGACCGCGTACTTGACGGCGAACGTAATCGAGATCAGCCCGAGGATTACCGCTGCCCCGCGCAGGGCCTGCTCCCAGAACGTGAGCCCCGGGCGCTCGCCACGCACGAGCGCCGGGCTCACGGGAGGGCCTCGACCGCTTGCAGGGAGGGTGGCTCTTCGGGGCCGAGCCGCCGGGCTGGTTGCGCGCCCTCGTCGCCGGGCATGAGGTGAAGACGCAGGAACTCGACCTGGTCGGCGACGGCGCGCTCGAAGCCGTCGCCGAAGTACATCCCGAAGTGGCCGAACGGATAGCGGCGCAGCTCTCCGTGTGGCGCAGTCCTGGCGATCTTCATTGCAGGTCTTGGCGCGATGAGGTGATCGCCATCGGCCATGCATACCAGCAAGGGGCAACCCAGCCGGGGGGCGTAACGACCGGGGCGGTACAGACTGGTAGTGAGCGTGAACCGGGCGACCACCTCATTGCGCCAAGTGCTGTCGGGCGGCGTGATTCGGTCGAGACCGCTGAGAGCGTCGGGGCTCGTGATCACCGCGAACGTGCCGGGCTGGCCGGCGGCGGGGATCATCAGCGGGGGTCTCCCGAACAGCGACCCGATCCGGTCACGGAGCCCCGCCCAGAGGAGGCGAAGGCCCTGCGTGACCGGCAGGCTGAAAAGTTGTGCGAGTCCATCGGCGAACGGAACCTGGGCGACCACGGCGGCGATCTTCGGATCCTCGGCGGCGAGCTGGACGACGTGGCCTCCCGAGGTGGAGGTGCCCCACAGCGCGATGGCCTCGGGGTCCACCTGGTCGCGCCCGCGCGCGTAGGCGATCGCCGCCCTCCAGTCGTCCAGCTGGGCCTCGTTGGAGAAGAGCTGGCGCGGCTCTCCCTCGCTGGAGCCGAAATAGCGGTAGTCGAATACGAGCGCCGCCAGCCCCGCCGCGGTGAAGCGCTGGGCGTACGCGTCCAGGCGCTGCTCGCGAACCCCGTCGAAGCCATGGGCCAGGACTACGCAGGGGAGCGGACGGTCCGCGACGGGACAGTAAAACCATGCGGCGCAAGTGAGGCCGCCGGACCTGAATGTCAGGTCTTCGCGCCTCATCAGGCGACCATAATCCAAATCACGACGCCTGCGGGCGGCCTTCATCACACACCCCGGCGTGAGTTCGGAATGAACATCGTTCATTCGGTTCTCACGCACGGAGGCTGGTGAGGCACTTCGGCTCCCCCTATCGGCCACGCTTCGAGCACGTCGCGCTGGCCTCGTGGGTCGCGGGCGACTCCGATCCCGCCACCCTCCGTCGCGAGTTCCCCCAGATGCTCGAGGACTTCGAGCGCACGCACGGGCGGATCCGCCGCTGGTACGTGGGCCGCCGGGTGTTCGCCGCCGCCTGCCTGACCGAGCGCGATGAGATCCTCGTCACCCTCGGGCGGAACCTCCCCGCGGGCTCGGAGGAGCTCGTTGGGCTGCTGAGCCGCTGCCAGCAGGTGGCGCACACGGCCAGCCGCAGGCTTGCTCCCGGCGAGCGCCGCACCTGCCAGGAGCTGACCTTCTCGGTGATCGAGGAGGCGCTCCGGCTGCTCGACAGCGCGGACGGCCCGCACGCGGCCGGCGCGGTCGGGCCGGTGCATCGACGGCTGGACAAGGCCCACGTGTTCATGCTGCGCCGCGCGATGCCGCCGGCGGGGCGATTGAGGTCGCGTATGACGGTGCCGGCGCTCAGAAGGCGCAGGGGGTGAGCATGCCTCGGGTGCGCGCCCACTGACGCTCAGCGCGCGTATGCGCGCTGCCACGTACGCAGATACGCCTCTGCGGAGCGGAACAGCGGCGGCAGCGCCGCGCGGCCGCCGTTTGCGCTCATGTCGGCGATCAAATCCGCAATCAGGCCGTAGTGCGCCACGCCGTCCGTGTTCAGGTCGAACGTCCGCTCGCCGCTCTTCTCGCGCGTCAGGGTGAGCTTGCACTCGAAGGCCGTGAACGGGTAGCGGAGCGGGTTTCGCGAGGCGTCCGCCCGCGGGCCCGGCAGCGATGCGAAGCCGCCGGTGTCGGTGCCCAGCCCCACGCCGAGCGGCTCTAGCCTGGCCATCCGCTTGATCTTGGCGGCCAACTCTGGGGCGGTCGCCGGCGTGACGGAGGCGAAACCGCCGGTCTTGAACAGCCTCCGGAGCTCCGGGGTTGTCCAGACGCCGCCCGTGCCGTTGTGGCTCGAGAGCAGCGGGTAGTGAGCGCGCTCGGCGATCGCAAGCACGGAGTCGCGCGCCCGCTCGCTCATGTGGTCCACCTCGATCAGCATGCGGTTCGCCATCATGCGCGCGATCAGGTAGCGGCCGAGCCTCGTGAGACCCATCGCGTTGCACTGCTTGCCGGCCGGGTAGGTGGGCATGCCCTCGTCCGCGAGCGGCTGGGTGACGGGATAGTAGTGGGCGAGCACGCTGAGCTCGCCCTTGCTGAGCGTGCGTACCTCCTCGCCCTGGCCGCGGCCCGGGCAGGGCCCGGTCTTGATGTAGCTGCCGGTCTCGAGGCGGTTGAAGACGTTGATGAAGGCGCCCTTCGTGTCGCCCTCGAGCGCGGCGCCGCTGAAGGCGTTGTTCGTCCAGTGCGCCACGAACATGCCGCGCACGCCGAGGCGGTTGTACTCGCGCAGGCCGCGGTCGATGTCCGTCTTCGTGCACTGCGCCTTCCCGTTCTTCAGGCTGCAGCCGAAGAGGTCGGAGGACTCGATGCCGATGATCACGGCCAGCTTGCCGCGGGCGATCTCCCGACGAGCCTGCGCCGGGCTGTAGACCAGGCGGAACCAGCCCTTGCCCGGGCCGCCGCTCTCGGCGTCGATGTAGTCCTGCAGGCCGCGTAGCCGCCGGATCTGGCGCTTGATCGAAGGGGTCTCGTCGCAGTCCGTGCCGTTCTTGATGGGCTCGATCTTGCAGATCGGCTCGTCGTCCACGGTCTGCGCCACCACCAGGCGAAGGCCGGACTCGAACGCCCGCTGGAGCCATACGTAGTAGGCCTGCTGGTGCGTGTTCGTGTCGTGCACCGGCCAGCCGGCGAACGTGGGCCAGCCGTGGGTGTCGTGGGCGCCGAAGGGGAGGCCTGTGCGCAGCAGGTTGCCCGTCACGTCCAGGCTGCCGTCCGCCCCGTGGTCATCCGCGTCGTGCCCGAGCGCGGCGGGGATCCCAAAGCGGTCGTAGGCCTCGCCGTAGATCACCCTTCCGCCCGCGCGCATGTCCGCGGTGATGTGCAGGTGCGCGTCCACGAAGCCGAACACGCTGCCGTCACGGTTCACGCCCGCGTGCGGCGTCCCGGTGGCGCCCACCTCGGCCTCGGGGTAGCGCTTGCAGCCGCTCGCGCCCTCTATCGCCATCTCCGCCGTCTCGCGAACGCCGCCGATTCCAACCTCTCCGTCGGCGACGGCAACCGACAGCTTCCGCCGGTTCACCGTGGTCCGGATCGTGATGACCCCGCGTCTGTCCCGGGTGATCGCCCACTCGCTGAAGCGGCTGGCGCTTGGCGCGCGGTCAACCAGGGTGAAATGGGAGACATTCGCGAGCTGGCCCCCCTGGTCGTAGAGCAGGTAGGTGCCGAGCCCGGTGGCCTTCAGGTAGAAGGCCGCGGCGCCCGCCTTCGACGGCTTGTTGGCGGTGTAGCCCGTGGCCGTGATGGCAATGAAGCGGTTGTTCTCCAGCGACCTGATCGCCACACAGCGCCCGGCCAGGTCGTAGACGGGCGCGGCCGCAGCCGTCGCGGGAGCCGCACCGGCGGCGACCACGAGCAACGACGCGACGCAGACTCTCCTCCTGGTGCTCATGCGCCAGGGCCCACGGTATACAGTCCCGACCGCCCGTGAGCGCTACGCAACGCGAAGGGCCTCGCCCGCGCGAGGTGTGGCTGCTCGTGCTCGGGTCGATCGCACTGGCCGTGGCGATGACCTGGCCGCTCGTGCTCCACCCGGGGCACCGGATCGCGCAGAACCTCGCGGATCCGATCCGCACCGCTTGGCAGGTCGCGTGGACCGGTCACGCGCTGGCGCATCAGCCGTTCCACATCTGGCAGTCGAACGCTTTCTGGCCGCTGGGCAACAGCCTCGCCTTCTCGGACTCGCTGCTCGGCTACGCGCCGTTCGGGCTGATCGGCTCGGGCGAGACCGCCGCGCTCGTCCGCTACAACCTCCTCTTCCTGCTCGCGTACGCGCTGCCGCTGATCGGCGCGTACCTGCTCGGACGGGAGCTGGGGCTGCGGCCCGCCGCCGCGGCCGTCGCCGGGCTGGCGTTCGCGTACGCGCCGTTTCGCTCGACGATGAACTCGCACCTGCACGTGATCTCGAGCGGCGGGATACCGCTGTCGCTGTTCCTGCTCGTGCGTGGATACCGGCGCTCGCGTCCGGGCGTGGCGTTCGCGGGGTGGGCGGTGGCCGCGTGGCAGCTCAGCCTGGGCTTCACGCTGGGGCTACAGCTGGCGTACCTGCTGGTGGTGATCGCCGTCGTGGTGGCGGTGCTCTGGTGGCGCGGCGGGCGGCGGCTGCCATCCCGCCTGCTGGTGCTGGCGAGCGCGGCGGGCGTGGCGCTGTTCGCCGTGGTGGGGGCGCTCCAGGCGCGGCCGTACCTGCAGATCTCCGACGACTACCCGACCGCGCGCCGCAGCGAGGCCCAGGTGCAGCGCTACTCGGCGCCGCCGCGAGCGTTCCTCGCGGCGCCGTTCGAGAACCGACTGTGGGCCGGCGCGACCGCCGGCATCCGGGACGCGCTGCGCGAGCCGAAGGAGACCTCGCTGTTCCCTGGTGCCGCGATCGTGCTGCTGGCCCTCTGCGGAGTCGTGGGAGGAACCACGTACTCGCGCGGCCTGCGCACCGCGCTGGGCGTGGGGGTGGTGGCCTGCGCGGTGCTGTCGCTGGGCTTCGGCCTCGCGAGCGGGCGGCTGGGCTACCGGCTGCTGTTCGACTACGCGCCCGGATGGGACGGCATCCGCACGCCGGGCAGGCTCGTCACGCTTACCTCGCTCGGGCTGGCGCTGCTCGCGGGTGCGGGCGCCCAGCGGGTCGCTGGTTTCGCTCGCGACCAACGGCTCGCGCTGGCCGTCGGCCTCGCGCTGCCGGCGATCGTGCTCGCCGAGGGCGCCTTCTCTTTGGACCAGCCGCGCGTCCCGCGGGCTCCAGCGGCCATGACCGGGCTGGCCGGCCCGCAGATCCACTTGCCGATCGGCCCCTATGAGCGCCTGTACCAGTTCTGGTCGGTGGACGGTTTCCCCAAGATCGTGAACGGCGTGAGCACGTTCGGCATCCCACTGATCAAGCAGATACGCATCGACATGGACGACTTCCCGGACCGGACGTCGGTGAAGAGGTTGCGCCGGCTGGGAGTGAAGATCGTGGTCCTCCACACCGGCGAGGAGGTGCACGAGCTGCCTGAAAGCACCGCGCGACCGCGACCGCCCGACCCGGAGCGGGCGGCAGAGCGAGATGTCGACGACCTCGGCCTCGTGCGGCACGACGGGCGCGGTGTCGTGATCTACGAGGTGGAAGACTCGCCCTGACGTGTTACGAGACTGACTGGTTCCGAAAGTGTGTTACAGTGGATTTCGGAACTGATGAGTTCAGTAACTCGACTATCCGCGGGCCGTCCGATCGGAAGACCGCGTGAGGAGAGGGCCGACAAGGCCATCCTCGCCGCGACGCTCGATCTGATCGCCGCGCACGGCGTGAACGACCTGCGCATCGACGACGTGGCCGAGCGCGCCCGCGTGGGCAAGGCCACGATCTATCGGCGCTACAGGTCGAAGGAGGAGCTGATCGCGGCGGCGGTGAGGTCGCTCGTCAGCGACATCTCGATCCCCGACACGGGCTCGACGCGGGACGACCTTCGCGAGCTGATGCGCAACGCGGTGAAGGTGTATCGCGGCTCCGTGGAGGCGGGGGTGATGCCGGGCCTCGTGGACGCGATGAACCGCGATCGACGGCTCGCGCGCAGCGTCCGCGAGGGCTTCCTGAAGCGGCGGCGCGCTGCGCTGGCCGCCGTGCTCGAGCGCGGGGTGCAGCGCGGCGACCTTCGACCGGACCTCGACCTCGAGCTCGCCCTCGACGTGCTCGGCGGCCCGCTGTTCTACCGGCTGCTCGTTACCGGCGGCCCGATCGACAAGGACCTGGCCGACGGCGTGGCCGAGCTGATGATCCGCGGCTTCGCGCCCGCGAAGGACGCGCCCGCAAGGAGGAGGAGACGCAAATGAAGATCCACGCGATCCAGACGGGGAGCGTGGCCGTGAAGACGCGGCAGACTGAGGGCCTCGGCCACGGCAACCGGCGCCTGCTCAACACGATGCTCGACCGCGAGTGGACCGCGCCGCTGCCCATCTACGCGTACGCGATCGAGCATCCCGAGGGCGTGATCGTGGTGGACACCGGTGACACCGCTCGCACGAGCGATCCCGGCTATTTCCCGCGCTGGCATCCGTACTTCCGCCTCGGCGTGCGCTTGTGGGTGGAGCCGGAGCAGGAGATCGGCCCGCAGCTGCGCGCGCTCGGGATCGAGCCGGGTGACGTCCGCCAGGTAGTGCTTACGCATCTGCACACCGACCACGCCGGCGGCCTCCATCACTTCCCGCACTCCGAGATGCTCGTCTCGCGGATCGACCTGAAGCTCGCCTCGGGACGTGCCGGGCGGCTGCGCGGCTACCCGAACAACCGCTGGCCGGACTGGTTCAATCCCACCCAACTCGACCTTCCGGCCGCTGCTTACGGCCCGTTCCCGAACAGCCTGCCCTTGACCGACGCGGGCGACGTCACGCTCATCGGACTGCCCGGCCACACGCCTGGTCACATGGGCGTGGCGGTGGACGAGGGCGAGCGGACGGTGCTGCTCGCCGGCGACAGCTCGTACAACCTGGAGCTGATGCTCCGCGGTGCGGTGGACGGCGTGTCTCCCGACGAGGACGCGGCGCGGCTTACGATCGAGCGGATCCAGGCGCACGCGCGCGAGCGCCCGACCGTATATCTGGTGGCCCATGATCCCGAGACGGGAGCGCGGCTTTCGGAGCGGCGGGTGCTGTGAGCGGCCTTCACGTGGTGTTCGGCGCCACCGGCGGGATCGGCCGCGCGGTCACCGAGGAGCTTGTGCGGCGCGGGGAGAGCGTGCGGGTGGTGAGCCGGGCCGGGACGGCGATGGGCGGGGCGGAGGCAGTGGCCGCGGATGCCGCGGACGCCTCGGCTGCCGCGGGGGCGGCCGAGGGAGCGTCCGTCGTCTACCACTGCGTGAACCCCGGCTACACGAAGTGGCCGCAGCTCCTGCCGCCGGTCAGCCGCTCGATCTTGGGCGCCGCCGAGACCACGGGTGCGAAGCTGGTCTACGCGGACAACCTCTACGCATACGGACCGGTCGACGGGCCGCTCCGCGAAGACCTGCCCGCCGCGGCGACCGGCAGCAAGGGCCGGACGCGCGTGCAGGTGGCCGCCGAGCTGCTGGCCGCGCACGAGGAGGGCCGCGTCCGCGTGACGATCGGCCGCGCCTCCGACTACTACGGCCCGCACGGAGCCAACTCGAACGCGGGGGAGACCGTGTTCGGCCGAGCGGCGGCGGGCAAGCGCCCGATCTGGCTGGGCCGCCTCGACCAGCCGCACACGTTCCACTACCTGCCAGACCTGGCGCGCGGCCTGCTTGTGCTCGCTGAGCGCGACGAGGCGGACGGCCAGGTGTGGCACCTGCCGGCGGCGAAGGCGCTCACCGCGCAGCACTTCTTCGATCTCATCGCGAACGTCGCCGGCCGGCCCACGCCCGCACGTGCACAGACCGTCCCGCAGCCGATGCTGTGGCTGCTCGGCCTGTTCTCCCCGCTCATGCGCGAGCTGCGCGAGACCCAGTACCAGTTCCGCGCGCCATTCGTGTCCGACTCGTCGAAGTTCGAGAGCGCGTTCAGCCCCTTTAGGGCCACCCCGCACCGCGAAGCGGTGCCGGCGACGCTGGAGTGGTACAGCTCCCGGTCCAAGTGACGAACGTCGCCCACAACGTCTTCGCCGTGTCACCGGCCATTCGCTATCTGGCGGTGGCGCGGGGCCAGGACGTGACGCTGTGGGAGCGACCGGACCTCGAGGACGCGTCGTCGGGCGAGTCGGACCGCTACGAGGAGCTGCTCGTCAACCCGACGCTGCTGACGCTAGTCCGGCAGCGTGGCGAGATCGACTGTGGCGGCCTCGACTATGTCGTCATCGCCTACGGCAACTTCTTCCAGCTGGTGCTGCCGTTCGCCGGCGGGCACGCGTCGGTGGCGATTGAGCGCTCGGCCGACCCGCTCGAGCTGGTGGAGCCGATTCGCTCGGCGCTTCGCACGGCCGCCCGAGGCAATTGGACAATCCGCGGATGATCGTCGCCGGCTAGGACGCCGCGTCGGGCCGAAGATGCGCGCCCCGCGCCGCCGGGAAGAGCTTCCGGCACTTGGGATACGTGTAGCGGAGGTACGGATACATCACGCTGTGCGGGTTCGGCGAGTGGCGATGGTCGCGAATCGGCTCGCCGCTGAAGTCGTCGAGGATCGGTGTGCCGTTGGCGTCGAGCACCGGGGCTCCGACCGGGTCGTAGTAACCCCCCAGGTGGCCGACCTCGTGCGTGATCACGGTGCAGGCCCAGATCTCGCG
>JBKPDA010000003.1:0-9028 GCA_046727635.1 Actinomycetota bacterium
GCTCCTGTCGTGGGCTCATGAGGTGGCGCGCGAGCAGGCTGAGGCGGACCGCGCGATGGCGGAGCACGCCATGGCGCTCTTCGCTCCCGGAGCTCGCGTGTACACGCACTGCAACACCGGCGCGCTCGCCACCGCCGGGTCGGGCACGGCCGGTGGGGCTATCGAGGCGGCCTGGCGGGCCGGGCTCGTCAGCCAGGTGTGGGTCGGCGAGACGCGGCCGCTGCTCCAGGGCGCGCGGCTCACCGGGTGGGAGCTGGGGCGCGCCGGGGTGCCGTTCAAGGTGGTCACCGACTCGAGCGCCGGCGCGCTGATGTCGCGCGGCCTGGTGGACGCCGTCATGGTCGGCGCCGACCGCATCGCCGCCAACGGCGACGTGGCCAACAAGATCGGCACCTACACACTTGCCGTGCTTGCTCGCCGGCACGGCGTGCCGCTCCACGTGGTGGCGCCGGTCTCCACCGTCGATCCGCTCACGCTGTCGGGCGCGGCGATACCGATCGAGGAGCGCGACCCGGCCGAGGTGGTGGTCGGCGTCCCCGCCTTGAACGTCGCGTTTGACGTGACGCCCGCCGAGCTCGTCAGCTCCATCGTCACCGAGGTGGGCGTGCTCGAGCCGCCGTTCGAGGAGTCGATCGCCGGCGCGCTCGGCCAGCGGACGCAGGCGTGAGCGACGCCGAGGCGCTGCTCGCGGCGGCCCGCCGCCCGCTCGTGATCGGCATGGGCGGCGGTGGCGACGTAGTGGGCGCGCTGGCCACGGCCGAGGCGTGCCGCATCTATCACGACGCGGTGCCGATCCTCGGCGGAGTCACCTGGGAGCGCCTCGTGATCGACCCGCTGCCAGGACCCCGCTCGCTTGCCGAGGTGGAGGGCGGCGAGCGCCTGTCCGAGTGCGTGCTCGCGGCCGATGCGACCACGCGCGCGAACGGGGTGCCGTTCGCGGAGTCGCGGATGGCGGAGTTCCTCGGCGAGCGCACGCTGCTGGTGGACCCCACCGGCGGACCGGCGGCCGTGGCGGACGGCGTGGGCGCGGCTGCGCAGCAGCTGGGCTGCGACCTGCTCGTGTTCCTCGACGTGGGAGGCGACGCTCTCGCGCACGGCGACGAGGCCGGCCTCGCCAGTCCGCTGTGCGACGCCGTGATGCTGGCCGCCGCGGCACGGCTCGAGGAGCGCGGCATGCCGGTGCTGGGGGCGGTCTTCGGAGTGGGGTGCGACGGCGAGCTGACCGTGGACGAGGTGATGGCCCGGGTGGCCGAGGTGGCCGCGGCCGGCGGGCTGGCCGGAGTGCGCGGGCTCACCGAGTCGGTTGCGCGGCGGCTCGAAGCGGCCGTGGAGGTGGTGCCCACCGAGGCGAGCGCCCAGGCCATCCGCTGCTTCCGCGGCGAGACCGGGACCGCGACGATCCGCCGCGGCCGCCGAACGGTGGTGCTGTCTCCGCTGGGGGCGCTGACGATCTACCTGGACCCTGTGGCGTCGGTGGGCTCCGCGGCGCGGCTGGCGCGAACGGTGGCGGACGCCGGAAGCCTCGAGGAGGCCAACGACCGGCTGAACGCGCTCGGGGTGCGGACGGAGCTCGACTTGGAGCGCGCGGCGGCCGCGTCGAGCCGGTAGACCCGAGACCCGAGACCTACCTGAGCGGCTTCACGAACCGGTGCGGCTTCGGCCTGTAGCCCTCGCGCTCGTAGAAGCGGTGCGCGTCCGGGCGATCGTCGCCCGAGGTCACCTCGATGCGGTCGCACCCCCAGCCGCGCGCGTTCGCCTCGACCTGATCCACGAGCACGCGGCGCACGCCGGCCGAGCGCGCCTCCTCCGTGACCACGAGGGCGGCCAGACGGCAGGTGGGCGCGTCGCGATGGATCAGGGGCATCGCCAAGCAGGAGACGAAGCCGATCACACCCGTGCCGTTCTCGGCCACCCAGACGGCGGCCTCCTCAGAGGTGAGCAGTGGCGCCAGGCGAGCGGCGACACGGACGCGATCGGTCGGATAGCCGAGCTCGCCGAGCAGCGATGTGATCGCCTCGACGTCGTCCAGCGTGGCGCGACGCAGCTGCGCTACGAGACCGTCCAGGCGTCCCCGGAGCTGAGCAGCGCCGCCAGCTCCTCCTCGCCGGCGGAAGCACGGGCTTCCTCGAGCTCGGCGTGCAGGCCCTCGGCGTACACCGGCCGGCTGACGCTCCGGAACACGCCGATAGGCGTGGGGCCGGTGGGACGCTCGGCCAGATGCGCCAGGGCGAACGCGAGGCTCGGGTCGTGGCGCTCGGCGTCGTGGACCACGAGCGCATCCTCGTCGACGTCGGCCACATTCACCAGCCCCAGCGAGCCATCCGTCTGCCACACCACGCCGCGCTCGTTGTCGACGCCGAAGCGAATCGGCTGGTCGTGCTCGAGCCGGATCTGGTTGGCCTCCTTCTGGCCCTTCTCGCGCACCGGGTCGAACGCGCCGTCGTTGAAGACGTTGCAGTTCTGGTAGATCTCGATGAACGCCGCGCCCTTGTGGACAGCGGCAGCGCGCAGCACCTCGGCCACGTGCGCGCGGTCGGTGTCGACCGCCCGGGCCACGAAGCTGGCCTCAGCCCCCAGCGCAAGCGCCAGGGGGTTGAACGGGTGGTCCTGGGAGCCGAACGGCGTGGACTTTGTGACCTTGCCCTGCTCGCTCGTGGGCGAGTACTGGCCCTTGGTCAAGCCGTAGATCTGGTTGTTGAAGAGCAGGATCTTCAGCGGCACGTTGCGGCGGAGTGCGTGGATCAGGTGGTTGCCGCCGATCGACAAAGAGTCCCCGTCGCCCGTGACCACCCAGATCGAGAGGTCGGGCCGCGACGTGGCGAGCCCGGTGGCCAGCGCGGGCGCGCGCCCGTGGATGCCGTGCACGCCGTAGGTGTCCATGTAGTAGACGAAACGGCCGGCGCAGCCGATGCCGGACACGAACACCGTCCGCTCCGGCGGCACCCCCAGCTCGGGCATCATCGACTGGACGGTGGCGAGGATCGCGTAGTCCCCGCAGCCCGGGCACCAACGCGTCTCCTGGTCCGAGGAGAAGTCCTTCTTCGTGAGCATCGGCAGGGCGTTGCCGTTGCCGTTCCCGCCGCTCATCCGGCGACCCTCTCCAGAATCTCCGCCTCGAGCTCTTCCGCAAAGAACGGGAGCCCCTCCACCTTTGTGACGCTGTCCGCGTCAACGAGGAACTCCGCCCGTACGATCCTCACGAGCTGGCCCATGTTCATCTCGGGCACGATCACCTTGCGGTACGAGCGGAGTACCTCGCCGGTGTTCGACGGCAGCGGGTTGAGGTGGAACAGGTGGGCGGACGCCACCTTCTTGCCCTTCAGCCGCACACGGCGCACCGCGGCTCGGATCGTGCCGTACGAAGAGCCCCAGCCGAGCACCAGCACCTCGGCGCCGTCCTCGTGGTCGACCTCGAGCGGCGGGATCTCGTCGGCCAGCTTCGCGACCTTCTCGGCGCGCAGGCGCGTCATCAGCGCGTGGTTGGCCGGCTCGTAGCTGATGTTGCCGGTGCCGTCCTCCTTCTCGAGGCCGCCGATCCGATGGCGCAGGCCGGGCGTGCCCGGCACCGCCCACGGCCGCGCGAGGTTCTCGTCGCGCATATACGGCAGGAAGGCGCCGTCGGGGCCGTTGGGCTCGGTGGCGAACTGCGGGTCGATGCTCGGTATCTGCGTGACGTCCGGCAGCCTCCACGGCTCGGACGAGTTGGCGAGGAACGTGTCGGTGAGCAGGATCACCGGCGTCCTGTACTTCACCGCGATGCGCACCGCCTCGATGGCCGCGTCGAAGCACTGGCCGGGCGTGTAGGCGGCGACGATCGGCAGCGGAGACTCGCCATGGCGGCCGTACATCGCGAGCAGCAGGTCGCCCTGCTCGGTCTTCGTGGGCATGCCCGTCGACGGCCCGGCGCGCTGCACGTCGATGATCACCATCGGCAGCTCGAGCATCACCGCGAGCCCCATCGTCTCGGCCTTGAGGTCGATGCCCGGGCCGCTCGAGGCGGTCACGCCAAGCGAGCCACCGAACGCCGCGCCGAGCACCATGTTCGCCGCGGCGATCTCGTCCTCGGCCTGCAGCGTGCGCACGCCGAACTTCTTGTGCCGCGACAGCTCGTGCAGCAGCTCGGACGCAGGCGTGATCGGGTAGCTGGCGAGGAACAGCGGCAGCCCGCTCTTCACGCTGGCCGCGATCAGGCCGTACGCCGTCGCGCTCGTGCCGTTGACGTTGCGGTAGGTGCCGGGATCGGCCGGCGCCGGCTTCACCTCGTAGTGCACGGCGAGGAGCTCGGCGGTCTCGCCGAAGTTGTAGCCCGCGCGGAAGGCGGCCACGTTGGCGTCGCGGATGCCGGGCTTGCCGGCGAACTTCTTCTCGATCCAGTCGACCGTCACGTCGGTCGGGCGGCCGTACATCCAGGAGAGCAGGCCGAGCGCGAACACGTTCTTCGTGCGCTGCGCGTCCTTGGCCATGATCCCCTCGATGCCCTCGGTGGCCCGCACCGTCAGCGTGGTCATCGGCACGCGGAACACCTGGTAGTCCTCGAGCGAGCCGTCCTCGAGCGGATTCGTCTCGTAGCCCGCCTTGCGCAGGTTGTTCTTCTCGAAGGCGTCCTCGTTGGCGATGATCGTGCCGCCGTTCTCGAGCGCGCCAAGGTTGGTCTTGAGCGCCGCCGGGTTCATGGCCACGAGCACGTTGGGGTGATCGCCCGGCGTGAGGATGTCGCGCGAGGCGAAGTGGATCTGGAAGGCCGAGACCCCGTGGAGCGTGCCGGCCGGAGCGCGAATCTCGGCCGGGAAGTCGGGCAGCGTGGCGAGGTCGTTCCCGATCATCGCCGTGGCGTCCGTGAAGCGGCTCCCGACGAGCTGCATTCCGTCGCCAGAGTCGCCCGCGAAGCGGACTACTACTCGTTCTCTCTCTTGGACTGCTTTCGTCACTCGGAAGCGCGACCAGCGGCGCTTACTTAGGGTAGGTGCCATTGTAGAGCGGCCCTCGGGCGGCGTACGGGGTCCTTTTTGGCGAGGCAGTCGAAACTCCAACTCGTTTACTCTCCCGGACCTCAAATGCGGGGTGGGCAATGAGAGTCGCCGTGCCGAACGAGTCGCATGGCGGAGAACGGCGCGTGGCGCTGGTCCCCGACGTGATCAAACGACTCGTGGCCAAGGGGCACGAGGTGGTGGTCGAGTCGGGCGCCGGTGAGCGCGCGCGGATCCCCGACTCCCTCTTCGAGGAGGCGGGCGCGAGGATCGCCGGCGGCGCCGCCGCGCTCGAGGGCGCGAACGCGGTGGTGCGAGTCACACCACCGAGCTCCGAGGAGATCGATCAGCTGCCCGACGGCTCCGTGCTGATCGCCTTCCTTGCGCCGCTCACCTCGCCGGACACCACACGCGCGCTGGCGAGCGCCGGCGTGACCGCCTTCGCGATGGAGGCGATCCCACGCATCACGCGCGCGCAGTCGATGGACGCGCTCTCCTCCCAGGCGACCGTGAGCGGCTACCGCGCCACGCTGATCGCCGCGCAGGAGCTCGGGCGCTTCCTCCCCATGCTCACCACCGCGGCCGGCACGATCCCGCCCGCCAAGGTGTTGGTTCTGGGCGCCGGTGTGGCCGGGCTGCAGGCGATCGCCACCGCCCGCCGCCTCGGCGCGCAGGTGACCGCCTTCGATGTGCGCTCGGTGGTGAAGGAGCAGGTGGAGTCGCTCGGCGCCAAGTTCCTCGAATTGGACATCGGCGCCGACGCCGAGGCCGCCGGGGGCTACGCGCGCGAGCTGACGCCCGAGGAGCAGCAGCGCCAGCAGGAGGCGTTGAACGAGTCGCTCACCGGGTTCGACGCGGTGATCACCACGGCGCTGATCCCCGGCCGTCCGGCGCCGAAGCTCGTGACCGCGGCCGGCGTGCACAACATGCGCCCCGGCTCCGTGATCATCGACCTCGCCGGCGAGGCCGGCGGCAACTGCGAGCTCACCGAGCCGGGTCAGACGATCGTGGTGGACGACGTGACGATCGCCTCGCCGCTCAACCTGCCGGCGACGATGCCGGAGCACGCCTCGCAGCTCTACTCGCGCAACATCCTGTCGCTGCTCGAGCTGATCACGGGCGACGAGGGCCAGCTGGAGCTGAACTTCGACGACGAGGTGGTGGCCGGCGCCTGCATCACGCGCGACGGCGAGATCGTGCACGAGGGCGCGAAGGCGGCCGCGGGAGCGGGAGCGGCCAGCTCATGAGCCTCGTCACCGAGATCGCCATCCTGGTGCTGGCCGCGTTCGTGGGCTTCGAGGTGATCTCGAAGATCCCGAACACGCTGCACACGCCGCTGATGTCCGGCACGAACGCGATTCACGGAATCGTGCTGCTGGGCGGCCTGATCGTGATCGGCGCGGTGAGCGGCGTCTTCAACGACTTCATCCTCGTGATTGCGATCGCGTTCGGCACGATCAACGTGGTCGGCGGCTTCCTCGTCACCGACCGCATGCTCGAGATGTTCAAGAAACGGCCGACGCCGAGCGAGGACGGCGCCAAGCCCGAGGACGACTCCTAGCGCCCATGGTCACCGGCATCTTCCTGAGGAACACCACGTTCCTCGACTACGGCTACATCGTCGCGTTCTCGCTGTTCATCCTCGGCCTGCACTTCATGACCCATCCGCGGACCGCGCGCCGCGGCAACTGGGTGGCCGCCGTGGGCATGGCGATCGCGGTGGTGGACACGCTGCTTCGGCCGGGCATCCACAAGTGGGGGCTGATCGTGCTCGGCCTGGCGATCGGTACGGCGGTCGGGGTCCCCGCCGCGCGCAGCGTGAAGATGACCGCGATGCCGCAGATGGTCGCGCTGTTCAACGGCGTGGGCGGCGGCGCGGTGGCTCTGATCTCGTGGGCGGAGTTCCGGCACTTCGGCGGCGCGCTCGGGTCGAAGCACCTGATCCCGACGCTGTTCGCCGCGATCATCGGCTCGATCTCCTTCTGGGGCTCGAACATCGCCTTCGGCAAGCTGCAGGAGATCCTTCCGGGGCGGCCGATCATGCTGCCCGGGCGATGGCAGTCGGTCCTCAACGCCGCGCTGCTCTTGACGGCGGTGGTGCTTGCCGTGGTGATCGCAGCCGGCACCAACTCGCAGGCGCTCTTCATCCTGATCCTGGTGGCGGCGGCCGTGCTCGGCAACGCGATCGTGCTGCCGATCGGCGGCGCCGACATGCCCGTCGTCATCTCGCTCCTGAACGCGTTCACCGGCCTCTCCGCGGCGGCCGCCGGTATCGCGCTCGACAACATCGCGATGATCGTTGCCGGCATGCTCGTGGGCGCCTCCGGCTCGATCCTCACCAACCTGATGGCCGAGGCGATGAACCGCTCGATCCCGGCGATCGTGGCCGGCGGCTTCGGCGGCGGCGGCGCCGCGGTTGCGGCGGCAGCGGATGACGGCGACCGCACCGTGCGCTCCACCACCGCCGACGACGTGGCCATCCAGCTCTCGTACGCCAGCCGCGTGGTGGTGGTGCCCGGCTACGGCATGGCCGTGGCGCAGGCCCAGCACGCGGTGCGCGAGCTGTCGCGCGAGCTCGAGAAGCGCGGCGTGAACGTGGCGTTCGCGATCCATCCGGTGGCGGGGCGCATGCCCGGCCACATGAACGTGCTGCTGGCCGAGGCGGACGTGCCGTACGACCAGCTCAAGGAGATGGACGACATCAACCCGCAGTTCCCGCAGACCGACGTCGCGCTCGTGATCGGCGCCAACGACGTGACCAACCCGGCCGCCCGCGAGCAGGCCGACAGCCCGATCTACGGCATGCCGATCCTCGACGTGGACAAGGCGCACTCGGTGATCGTGCTGAAGCGCAGCATGAACACCGGCTTCGCGGGAATCGACAACCCGCTCTTCTACAAAGAGAACACGTCGATGCTCTTCGGTGACGCCAAAGAGTCCATCCAGCACGTCACGGAGGAAGTGAAGAACTTCTAGGTCTCGGGTCTGGGGTCTGGGGAAAAGCCCGACACCCGAGACCTGAGACGCGAGACCCTTCGGCTGGCTGGCCAACCGACCTGTTACGCTCCCGCGCCGGGAAGCGTCGGTTCCGGCTAATCGACCACCGGGGGGAGAAGGACGTGAAGAGACTCGCTGCCGTGCTCGGCTTCGGGCTTGCGCTGCTGTGGCCAACCTCAGCGCTCGCCAAGGACTACGCGTCGACGGCGCTGAACATCGTGCCCTCCGGGCAATGGGGCGACCTTCCGGTCCCAGCGGGGGCGGACAGCCAGGCGAAGATGTACGACGGCCTCACCCCGCTCTTCGGCAGCGTCACCACCAAGGACCTCTTCAAGTACTTCAAGTCCGAGCACTTCGGCACCAAGGGACAGGGGAAGCTCCGTGTCGAGAGGCCGCGCAAGGGCGTGGTGATCGTGCGCGACAAGTTCAACGTCCCACACATCACCGCGAAGACGCACGACCTCCTGACCTGGGCGACCGGCTACGTCGCCGGCGAGGACCGGCACCTGCTGATCGACCAGGCCCGTGGCGATTCCCGCATCGCGGCGCTCGACGTGCCCGGCGTCAACGCATTCAGCTTGGTGGAGAGCCTGAAGACGTTCGTGCCCAGCGCCCAGACCGAGGCGATACTTGCGCGACAGACGCAGGCGCTGAAGCACGCCGGCGCTCACGGAAAGGAGCTGCTGCACAACGCCGACGTCTACTCGCAAGGCGTGAACGCCTGGTACAAGCACAACGGCACCCCGCCAAACCCGCCCTTCACGCGCAACGACGTCTACGCGGTGAACGCGCTCGCCGGTCAGCTGTTTGGCCGAGGCGGCGGCAACGAGGTGAACAGCTCGATGCTGCTGAGCGGGCTGGAGCAGCGGCTGGGCGCGAGCCAGGGCACGCTGCTCTGGAACGACCTGCGCGAGCGCACCGATCCCGAGGCCGTGGTCACGGCCAACGGCAACTTCCCCTACGACCCGACTCCGAAGACGCTCGGCCCCGGCAACGTGCTGATCGACGACGGGAGCTTCCAGGCCGTGCCGGTGCCGGGCGCGACCAGCGCTGCCCACAGGCCC
>JBKPDA010000004.1:0-14198 GCA_046727635.1 Actinomycetota bacterium
TCTGGCGATCAGCATCGAGTTCCCCTCGGCCGATGCGGCCCAGGCGTTTCTCGAGGACCCGAGCCTGCGCGAGACGATGGAGCGCGCCGGCGTCGAGGGCGAGCCTCAGATCGCCATCCTCGAGCAGGTCGAGACCCGCAGCTACGAGCCTGCTGTGGCCTGAGCAGCGAGTACGTCGGCAAGCGCGGCGCTCGGGGCGAGGGCGAGCGTCGTCGCTCCGGCGCGAGTCCGAATGGCAGCGGGGGCGGCGAAGGGGACCGAGCGCAGCGCGCGCTCGAACTCGGCCGCGTCCTTTGGCGTGTCCCAGCGCCAGGAGGTCACCAGCGCGTCGCGCGAGCGGCACGGCGACTCGCAGCCCCGCGCCGGCAGTGGACCCGAAGTCCACAGCTCATAGCGGTCGCCACCCCACCCGGCCGCCGCCTCCGCGGCTGCTCCGTGGCGCGCGCCCGCCCCGAGTCCGGGCTTCACGCCCCGGTCGAGCAACTGACCCGTGACGAACTGCCCGAGCGTCCCTGCCATGGCTCGCCGCCAGCTGGACGGCAGTAGCGGGCCCACCCGAAGCCGGACCGGCAGCGGCTTCTCGTCCGCCTCGTACTTGAGCGGGTCCATGATCTGCTCGGTGGAGACCGGCGGGCGATCGTGTAGGGCGAAGTTGACGAGCTTCCACCCACGCGCCACGTCGTACAGGGCGCTCACGAACTCTTCGCCTTGGAGATAAGGAAACTCGAGCGAGCTCTCGATGAACTCCGGCAGCTTCGCGGTGGAGCCTGCGCCGCCCGCGGTCAGCGCGGCGCCGAGCAGCCCGGCGCCTGAGATGAAGCGCTGCGCGTAGCGGGTCATGATCACGGTGGCGTCGCCCTCCACGAGGGCGGTGTAGGCAAGGGCCCGGTCGCTGGTGCCCTGGCTCACGTCGTGGATGCCGTAGACCTGATCCTCGAGCGCGTGGGTGAGCTCGTGCGCCATCGTTATCTCGGTGACGGCTGGGCTGGAGCCGGTGGCGCCGCGCACAATCGCGAGGCGTTTGTGGTCGGTGTCGTAGTACCCGGCCACCTGGTCCTGCAGGATCGAGCCCTGAATCGCGCGCAGGTTCGCGCTCGCCGGGATCAGGCCGAGCAGCTTCAGCAGCTCCTGATCGGCGGCCTGCGCGCTCGGCGGCTCGAGGCGATCCAGCTCCGCGAGGCCGGTCCGCCGCGCCTGCGCCCCCGTGACAGACAGTGGCACGAGAGCGTGGCGGAAGCGCAGCCCGCGCAGGTCCTCCACACGCCGCTCGATAACAGGAAGGTTGAGGTGGAAGGCGGCGGATCCGGAGCGCGCCGATCCGCCGCTCTTCCCCAACAACAGCCCGCCGCCGGCCAGCCCCGCTATCAGGGCCGCTATGACGACGGCGAGCGTGCGGTTTGCGCCGGTCAGGTCAGCCCGTCATCCCGCCGAACTGGCCGCCGGTGACGTGCAGCACCTGCCCGTGGATGTAGTTCGCCCACGGCGTGCAGAGCAGGAAGATGCCGCCGGCGGCCTCCTCCGGGCTGGCGCCGCGGCCGAGCGGGATCAGCATCGAGGCCATCTGGCGCATCTGCTCCGGGATGCCGAGCTGGATCTGCTCGCCGCCGCGCTCGATCGTCTCGGACGACTCCTTGGCGGCGGTCAGGCGCGTCTCCACGAAGCCGAACGCGACCGCGTTCACGTTGATCTTGAACTGGCCCCACTCCTTGGCGAGCGTCTTCGTCAGGCCCACCACGGCCGACTTGGCAGCCGAGTAGTTCGCCTGCCCGGCGTTGCCCATCGTGCCGGAGATCGAGCTGACGTTCACGATCTTCCGGAAGACCTCCTCGCCGGCCTCCTTCTCCTTCTTGGCGGTGTCGCGCAGGTAGGGAGCGGCCGCACGGACGATGCGAAACGGCGCGACCGTGTGGATGTCGAGCATCGCCTGGAACTGCTCGTCGGTCATCTTGTGAATCACGCCGTCCCAGGTGTAGCCGGCGTTGTTCACGATGATGTCGAGCTGACCGAACTCGTCGAGCGCCTTCTTCACGAGCTCGTCCGGCACACCCGGCTTGGTCAGATCGCCGGCGAACACAGTGGTCTCGCCCTGAATCTCACTGGCGGCCTGCTCGGCCACGTCGCCATCGAGGTCGTTGATCAAGACCCTGGCGCCCTGCTCGGCCAGCAGCTCCGCCGTGGCGCGACCGATTCCGCGGGCCGAGCCCGTGACGATCGCAGCCTTTCCATCAAGTACTCCCACTGGGTTCTCTCCTTGGTAGTTCAGGAATTCGTGTCGCGGGATCATGACGTAGCCTGCTGAGACGTGAGCAGCAACGTGACGGTCGACCGTCTGCAGTTCTCGCTCACGGTCACCTTCCACTACCTGTTCCCGATACTCACGATGGGCCTCGCGCTGATGATCGCGTGGCTCAAATCGGTGTCCTTCCTGGGCAGGGAAGACCACCGTTTCCCACTCTTCCGCAAGACTGAGGAGGAGCGCGAGCGGTACGAGTCGGCGGCTCGCTTCTGGGCGAAGATCTTCGCGGTCAACTTCGCCGTGGGCGTGGTCACCGGCATCCCGCTCGAGTTCCAGTTCGGCACGAACTGGGCGAGGTTCTCGAACTACGCCGGCGGGGTGATCGGCCAGACGCTGGCGATGGAGGGCGTGTTCGCGTTCTTCGCCGAGTCGGTCTTCCTGGGCATCTTCCTGGCGGGTCGCGGCCGGGTGAGTCCGGTGGTGCACTGGATCTCGGCGCTGTTCGTGTTCGTCGGCTCGTGGCTCTCTGGCTTCTTCATCATCGCCACGAACGCCTGGATGCAGCATCCCGTGGCATACACCGGCAACGGCAAGTCGACGCAGCTCGACTCGTTCTGGGGGCTGCTCACCAATCCGTGGGTGGGCTGGCAGTACGCGCACAACATGGGCGGGGCGGCGATCACCGGGTCTTTCGTGCTCGCCGCGATGGGCGCGTTCTACCTGCTGCTGGGGCGCCACCTCGAGTTCGCCCGCATATCGATCAGGGTCGGCGTGGTGGCGGCGCTGATCTTCACCGTGCTGCAGATCTTCCCCACGGGCGACCGCGCGGCGCACAACGTGGCCCACCTGCAGCCGTCGGCGTTCGCGGCGATGGAGGGACTGTTCAAGAGCGAGAAGGGCGCGCCGCTCGTGATCATCGGCAACCCGAACACCGAGCAGCGCAAGCTCGAGTCCACGCTGGCGATGCCGCACTTCCTTTCGCTGCTCACGTCGCGCCGCTGGAACGAGCAGCTGAAGGGGCTCGACCAGATCCCCACCAACCAGTGGCCCGACTCCGTCCCGCTCGTCTACTACGCGTACCACATCATGGTGGGCCTGGGCACGATCCTCGTGGCGATCGCCGGGCTGGCGGTGCTGCTCCTGTGGCGGGGCAAGCTGTTCGACTCGAAGCCGATGCTGTGGGTGTTGATGCTTGCGTTCCCATTCACCTACATCGCGAACATCGCCGGTTGGACCACGGCCGAGGCGGGCCGTCAGCCGTGGGTGATCTGGGGCCTGTTGCGAACGAAGGACGCGGCCTCGCCGGCCAGCTCGGTGCCGGCGGGCACCGGCATCTTCACGCTGCTCGGGTTCGCGGGCCTTTACCTGTTCGTCGGAATCATGTTCCTGATGCTGATCGTCCGGATCGTCGGCCAGGGGCCGGAGGAGGCCGAGGTGCCGACCACCTCGCCGGCCGGCGCGGCGACGGCGGAGGCCTGAGCGGTGAGCACGGTCTGGTTCTGCTTCCTCGCGCTGATGGTGACGGTCTACGTGGTGCTCGACGGCTTCGACCTGGGCGTGGGCAGTCTGCACCTGCTGCTGGCCAAGAACGACGAGGAGCGCGAGGAGGTGGCGGCGGCGATCGGTCCGGTTTGGAACGGCAACGAGGTGTGGCTGATCGCAGGCGGCGGGGTGCTCTTCCTCGCATTCCCGAAGGCATACGCGGGCGCGTTCAGCGGCCTGTACTTCGGGCTGATCATCGTGCTGTGGCTGCTCGTGGGCCGGGGCCTGGCATTGGAGCTGCGACATCAGCTCGACAACCCGCTCTGGCGTGGCGCCTGCGACGTGGTCTTCTGTCTCTCCTCGGCTGGTCTCGCGCTGGTGTTCGGCGTGGCGCTGGGCAACGTCGTGCGCGGCGTTCCGCTCGGGCCGGACGGCTACTTCCACCTGCCGCTGTTCCAGATCCTCAACTGGTACGCGCTGCTCGTGGGGGTGGTCGGACTGGTGGTGCTCGTCGGTCACGGCGCGAGCTTCCTCGCCTTCCGGGCCACCGGGGCGCTGGCCGAGCGGGCGCGCAAGGTGGCCACGCGGGTGGCGATCGTGGATGCCGTGCTCTTCGTGGCGATGATCGGCCCGACGTACGCGGTGCGCAACGAGATGCTCACGAACCTCACCGACCACCCTTGGCGGCTGATCTTCCCGGCCCTGGCTGTGCTCTCGCTGGTGGCGATGATCGTCTACCAGCGGGCGGGCGAGTGGCTGCGGGCCTTCCTCGCGTCGGGGCTCTTCATCGTGGGGCTGCTCACCACGATGGCGGCCGGCCTCTACCCGAACGTCCTGCCCGCCCACGACGACAAGCCGTTCGGCCTCACCGTGCACAACGCCGCCAGCGGGCACCACGCGCTCGTGATCGCGGCCATCTGGTGGCCGATCGGGATGGCGCTGGCCGCGGTCTACTTCGTGTTCGCCTACCGGATGTTCTTCCGGACGCCGACCCAGCCCACCACCAGCGGCGGATAGCTACTGGTCGGGCTCGGCGTTCGGTCCCGGCGGCGGAGGCAGCGAGCCGGCTCCGTGCACCGACTGCCAGAGGATCGAGTCGAGCACGTCCTGGGGCACCTGGTCCGGGATCACGAGGTCCAGTCCCTGCGACTGCGCCGCGGCGGGCGAGCTCGCGCTGTTCCGCTCGGTGAGGTTCACCTTCGGCGCGATCGCGCCGTAGGGCTGGATGTTGGACGGCGTGGAGCCGAACGCGTCGTACAGCGGCACGCCGAGCGCGTCGAAGAGGTTGAGCGGCTTCATGCCCACCACGAGCTCGAGCGTGCGGATGAACGACGGGAAGTCGTAGCGCGTGTGCACCACCGCGCCGCGCTTGGCGTACGGGCTGATCGCCAGGGCCGGGATGCGATGCGCGTCCACGTGGTCGGCGCCGTCCTGGGAGTCGTCCTCCAGCACGAGGATCAGCGAGCTCGACCAGATCGGCGAGTGCGAGATCAGGTCCACGATCTGCCCGAGCGCATAGTCGTTCTCGGCGATCATCGCGCGCGGGGTGCGCCCGCCGGGTGTGGTGCCCACCGTGTGGTCGCTCGGCAGCACCAGGTAGTTGAAGGCCGGCACCGAGTTCGTGGCCAGCTGCGCCGCCAGCTTCAGCCGGAAGCAGTCGAAGCGCGACTCGGCGCCCGGCTTCGCGCCGGCGGGCACGCTCGAGTCGTAGGTCTCGGCCACGCCGCCCGTGAGCGGGTTGGTGCCGATCGAAGCATCGTTCGGGTAGCAACCCTGGCTGGGCGGCCCGAGGTCCGACTTGGCGAACTTCGCCGCCACCTCCGCGGTCTCGCTCGCGTTGCGGTCCTTGTCCGGCAGCGGCACGTCGCCGGCGATCGCCTCGCCGTAGTTGGCCCACGAGATGCCCTGCTTCTCCGCCTGGTCGAAGAGGAAGCCCTTCGGCGGCCACGAGACCGCGTAGACGCCGAAGTCGTACGGCCGCTGCCGCCCCGCGTAGTTCTGATGCCAGTTCTTCACCACGTAGTCCGACACCGTGGAGGCCGACGTCCAGAAGTGGCCGTCGATCGACGCCTCGGAGTTCGCGTACACGTGGTCGAGCAGCGGGAAGCGCTTCACGAGCGCGTGCATGTTCGGCGTGATGTTTTGCCCGAACAGCGTCAGCTTCGGGTCGCCGTCGCCGCGCGGGTCGTCGCCCAGCTCCTGGTCGTAGGTGCGGTTCTCGCGCACGATGTAGAAGACGTGCTTGATGGGACCGTTCGCGCGGATCGGCGTGCCCGCGGGTGGGTGCTCGGCGTTCGTCGGCACGATCTGCGCGCTGGCCGCCGGCGTGAGCCTGTGCAGCTCCCCGTCGCTCGGGAACGGGAGCACCCCGGACATCCCCATCGTCTTCGACGGCAGGTAGTAGAAGGAGTTGATGTGGTCGTCGGAGTCGTTCGGCGAATTCGGGTTCGGCCCGTTCGGATCGGGGCCCGCGCCGAGGCCCTTGGCGGCCACCCACACGAATTGCGAATGGCGACCGCCGGTTGCGCCCGCGAACACTGGATACGAGGCGGTGGGCACGCGACCGAGGAGGTCGAACGCGCGGTGCGAGCGCGTGCGCTTGAGCCCGAAGACGGCGATCGCGTCCTCCCCGGAGTCGGCCACCAGCAGGCGGCCGCCGCCCGGCGTCACGCTCACGCTCACCGGCTGCGTGCCGATGCCCTGCGGCCGCTCCACGGACAGCGTGCGCTCGACCTTCATGTCGTCCGTGTCGATCACCGCCACGAGGTCCTGGCTCGCCACCGCCACGTAGGCGCGCGCCGCGCGCGGGTCGATCGCGATGCCCTCGGGGTGCGAGAGGTGCGGCCCCACCGTGATGTCCTTCACCTTGCTCGCGCTCGCCAGGTCGATCACCGACACCGTGCTGTCGGTCTCGTTCGACACGAGGCCGTACTTGCCGTCGCGCGTGATCGCGGCGCCGTAGGGGTAGTGGCCTGTGGACACGTAGGTCACTGCCTTCGTGCCCGTGTCGATCACGGCGGCGGCGTCGGCCAGGTTGAGCGCCACGAGCAGCCGTTTGCCGTCGGGGCTCAGGGCGATGTCGCGCGGCCAGGACAGCTTCTTCGTGTTCGTGGGCGGGAAGTTCTGCGGGATCGGCGCGCTGCTGGGCGGCGGCACCGGGATGACGCCGGCGCGGTCCGCCTGCCCGCTCGACGGGTCGACGTGGAACACGTGGATCACATCACCCTCGCGCCCAGGCACGGTGGCCGCCACCTGCTGGTCGGCGTGCGACGAGTCGGGCAGGCCGGAGACATAGGCGGTCCGCCCAGTGGAGGCGATGGCGATGCCGCCGCTCAGGCCGGGCATCGGGATGGTCTGCACCACGTGCCCGCTGCTCACCTCCACGATGCGGATGTCGTTGTGCCCGCGGCCCGCCGAGAGCGTCCAGAGGAACTTGCCGTCGGGCGTGAGAGCGGCCCCCGCCGGGAGGTTGCCGAGCTTGGTGAGCCGCCCCACGGGATTCAGCTGCCGGCCGCTCGGCTGGATGCGGCTATCGGGGCCGATCCGGCCCTGGTCCATGCTCGCTGCGAGCGCCAGACCTCCCACCAGCACAAGGAAGATCAGCGCTGCCCCTGCCAAGCGGCGCCTACTCACGGCCGGGCATGGTGACAGAAGGGAAGCGTGCGTATACCCGGTTCCCCGCGCCGACACTTGCCTGGTTCTGAACCCGCGTAGTCAAGAACACATACCCGCCTGACGATCACTCGCGTATGGCCCTGCGGGAAAGGGCACGCATGCCAAGAATCCAGGCACTGGTCGACCTCCTAGCGAGGCGCGATCGGCCCCAGCGCGGGGCCGATCTCGTCACGGCCAGGAAGTTCGTCGGCCTGGTGGGAGGAATCAGCGCGGCGCTCACGGTGGCCTTCCTCGCCATGGCGCCGCCGACCTCTCAAAGCGATGTGGCAGGCTGGCCCACGGCGGTACTGATCGTTGCGCTCTCCGCCGCCGGCTCGCGCTGGCTCGTGCAGGCGGGCGAGCGCGTGGGCTTCAACCAGCTGCTTATGTTCGGCTACCTGGGTCTGGCCGAGACAGCCCTGCTGCAGTGGCTGGCCGGCGGCGCCTCGCCCTACCGCGCGCTGTTCCTGCTCTGGCTCGGCGCCGGGGTGGCCACGAACACGCCGCGGCGGGGACTTGTATTCATCGCCGCCGTGGTGGGCTTCGGCTCGCTTCCCCTGGCCTACAACGACGCGCCCCACCTGCGCGTGGACATCGCCACCGACGCCCTGCTGTGGGTGGCGATGGGCATGGTGATGCTGATCTTGATCGACCGCTTGCGCTCGCAGCGCGCGCAGATGCTGAGCATCGAGGAGGACGCCAGGTCGCGCGCCGAGGAGGCGGTGAAGCGCGTCCAGGGTCTGGAGGCCGTGGCCGACGCCGCGCTCGCGCACCTTCCCTTCGACGACCTCTTGTCCGAGCTGCTGAACCGCGTGAGCCGCGTGCTCGAGGTGGAGCGAGCCGCCATCCTGCTGCGCGACGAGGACCGTGACTGCCTCACCGTGCGCGCCGCCCGTGGCGGTGGCGCCGGACACGCCTTCTCGCGCCGCGTGTCGATCGGCGAGGGCATCGCGGGCCAGGTGGCACAGGAGAAGCGCCCGGTGTTCGTGGACGACCTGGAGCAGGCCCGCGGGATCCACTCGGTGGTCTGGGAGGATCGCGTGCGCTCGGTGCTCGCCGTGCCGCTGCTGGTGGAGGGAGGCCGCGTGCTCGGCGTCCTGCAGGTGGGCACCACCGAGGGCCGCCGCTTCACGAGCGACGACGCCCAGCTGCTCCAGCTGGCCGCCGATCGCCTGGCCGTGGCGATCGACCGTGCCCGCCTCAACGAGCACGCCCACCACATCGCCGCCACGCTCCAGCGCAGCCTTCTTCCCAGCAACATCCCCGAGGTCTCCGGCCTGGCGCTGGCCACCCGCTACCAGCCGGGCGCCGATGGCACCCAGGTGGGCGGTGACCTCTACGACGTGGTGCCCTACAGCGACGGCCGCGTGGGCCTCGCCATCGGCGACGTGGTGGGCCACGGCATCGAGGCCGCCTCGCTGATGGGTCAGCTGCGCAACTCGCTGCGCGCCTACGCGCTCGAGGACGATCAGCCCGAGCGCGTGGTCGAACGGCTCAACCGCCTGATGCACCACTGGCAGCAGGACCGAATCGCCACGCTGATCTACCTCGTGGTGGACCCGCGCAACGGGCACGTGAGATTCGCCAGCGCCGGCCATCTGCCACCCCTCGTCTGCGGGCCGGATGGGCAGGCGCGCTACCTACCGGGCGGCGAGTTCGTGCCGCTCGGAGTGCTGCCGTTCGGCGGCTACACCGCCGGGGAGGCGACGCTCGAACCGGGCTCGACGATCCTGCTCTACACCGACGGTCTGGTGGAGGAGCGCGGCATGTCGATCGACGACGGGCTCGAGCGCCTCCGGGCGGCGATCGAGCGGGCGCCCGAGGACCCGCACGGGATGTGCGACCACCTGCTCGCCACGGTGCCGCCGCCCGGTGCGATCGGCGACGACGTGGCGCTGCTGGCCACCCGCCTAGTGCCGGTGGATGTGGAGAACCTCGAGCTGCGCTTGCCGGCCGAGCCCGCCTCGCTCGCCCTGATGCGCCGGGCGCTCGAGCGCTGGCTCACCGCGGTGGGGGTGAACGACGAGATCGCCTACGAGATCAAGGTCGCTTGCGGCGAGGCCTGCATGAACTGCGTGGAGCACGCCTACCCGCCAGGCGATGGCGACTTCGTGGTGAGGGCGTCGAACCTCGAGCGCGAGGTGGAGCTGGAGGTGCGCGACTTCGGCTTCTGGCGCCCGCCGCGCGGCAACAGCGACCGGGGGCGGGGCCTCGAGCTGATGCGGCGGCTGATGGACTCGATGAAGGTGGTTCCTGGCCCGGAGGGCACGACCGTGCACCTGCGGCGCCGGACGCGAACGGAGGCATTCGTATGAGCCCGCTGGCCCAGCTCAGTACACGCATCGAGGAGAACGCCGTGGTCGCGTGCATCAGCGGCGAGGTGGATCTCTCCAACGCGTCCGACATCGGGTCGGCGCTCGAGGGCTCGGTGTCCCAGCGCGCGCTCGGACTGGTGCTCGACCTGTCCGAGGCCACCTACATCGACAGCGCCGGCGTGCACCTGCTCTTCCGCCTCGGCGGCCGGCTCACGCGGCGGCGCCAGCAGCTGCGGGTGGTGGTGCCGGACGGCGCGCCGATCCACAAGATCGTGAACCTCGCCGGCCTGAACTGGACCGTGCCGCAGGACGGCAGCGTGCGCGACGCGCTCACCAACCTGCGGGCCGAGGTTGCTCCCCAGCTGGGCGAGGAGGCCTGGGTGAGCGGGCCCGACGCGCCTCTCTATTACTAGGCCAGTGCCCTAGACTCGCCGCGTGCCCTTCCGCGTCGTCCGTCCCGGCGACCTCGACTGGATCACGCGCCCGCACGAGCCCGGCGAGCCGGCCCGCCACGTGGCGGAGCTAAGCGAGCTGGCGGGCTTCGGCCACGCCCGCGGAAACCTCTGGCGCTACGAGCCCGGCGCCAAGGGCCGCCGCCACAAGGAGCCTAGGCAGGAGGAGACGTTCGTCGTCCTCAAGGGCACGCTTTCGATGTACCTGGGCGAGCCGCCGGAGCGGCACGACGTGACCGTCGGCGAGCTGATCCACGTCGAGCCCGGCACGCCGCTTCAGTCGGTGAACCACGGCGACGACGAGCTGCTCGTCTACGTCTACGGCACCCCGCCGGCCGGCGAGCGAGCCGAGATCCTCGACTCGGCGGTCTAGACCTCGAGGAAACCCGGGTGCGGAGGGGCCGGTCGCGGCCCTGCGCCGTGCCCCTCCGCGGGCTCGCGTCTCAGGCAGATCCTTCGACTAGCCCCCGAAGACCCAGGTTTGTGTGGATCGGAGGTCCACATTCCAAAGACGCGTCAGCTGGGTAGATCCTTCCCCTGGAGCACGTGGAAGGTGTCGAAGAGGCGGCCCAGCTGTCGTGCCCCCGTTTGGCGCTGGCCGGCGCTGCAACCGCTGCGGCCCTGCCACTCCACGAGCAGGGTGTTGAAATTACGCGGGGAGGCCTGCTGCACCAGCACGCCCCGACCGAGAGTGCGATCGATCACCAGGGCCGAGCCGGCGTCGTGGCGGATCAGCGTGGACACGTGTCCCGAGCTCGAGCGCAGCGGCACTCCGAGGATCACCGCCGCGGCATCCACGGGCCCGTGGTCCCAGCCCCTCGACAGGTACGCGTACAAGTGAGTTGTGAGGCAGCTGCCCTCGAGCGTCAGCTCCACCTTGTCGTCCTGCGGGGTCAGGTGGCCCAGCCGCAGCGACGAGAGCACCTGCGCCTGACGCACCGTGTTGTTGAGCGGGAACCTGAACGGTCGCTCGCCGGCTTTGGCATGGCTGTGGCCGCCGACCGCATAAACGAGGCCGAGGCCTCCTAGAAAGACCCCGACGCTGAGGAGCAGGCTGAGTGTCCTCGGGCGCATGGCGGCATTGGGCTGGGCCGATCCCCCTCCCAGTTTCTCACGGGCAGTCAAGCCGCTTGCGAAGCCGTCCGACTTGGCGCATATTGGGTTCTGGATCGGAGATGTCCATTGGTAGTTCTGCAGGCGGCTGGCCCACCGCCCCTGCCCTCATACGCCGTCTCGCCCGCGGCACCTACCGAGCATTGCTCGGCCAGCCGCCCACGCGCGATCTCGGACGCACATGGCCCGGCACCGCCGCGCCCGGCCTGCGCACTCTGAGGCTCGTCCACGTTGGCGACTGCGGCTTCCGGCGCATGGAGCTGGGACACGACATGACCGCGCCGCCGGGCTATCCACTTGTGGCAGCCGAGCGCCTTCTAGACGACGGCGTGGGGGTGGAGTTCCGCCACTACTTCGCGATCGGCCTCGATGAGCTGCCGGACATGGAGCGGCTGCAGCGCGTCATCCGACTCGACGTCGCGCCCGACGTGGTGGTGGTCCAGCTCGGCGGGTCGGCAGCGCGGAAGGTGGTGCTACCGCACAAGAAGCCGATCCACCGCCTGCGCGCGGACGGCAACCGGCGCGCGGGACGCCACATCTACCTGGCCCACCGCGTGCTGCGCCAGCTGGTGAGGATCTTCGGCCGCTACCCAACCAAGCACCCGGGCACCGTCGAGCTCGAGCGCTTCCTGATGGAGCTGAAGCGGACCTGGCCGGCAGCCCGTGTCGTGGTCATGCCGCCCTTCCCGCGCTCGCACAACTACCGCGAGCAGCTGCGGATTGCGGAGCGCACCGACGCCGACATGAAGGCGGCCGCCGCGCGCTGCGGCGTCCCGGTGATCGACACCGCGCCGGTGCTCGGCTTCGAACCGTCGCTGCGCTGCGCGAACGCCTACAACCTGAACGGGAAGGGCGCCAGGGCGGTGGGCGACCTGCTCGCCGACTGGATCGTCGAGCACGCGCTCTCAGTCGCGCAGGAAGGTGAGCCGGACGGCGGGCTTCACCACCACAAGCCGGAAGCCCTGCCCGCGCACCCCGGCGACTAGCTCACGCGCCTGCCGCACGCTCCCCGTGTGGTGCAGCTGGGTGCAGAAGATCCGCACGCCCATGCCGGCGAGGTCAAGGCCGGGAAGCAACTCGTACTCGCCACCCTCCACGTCCACCTTCAGCAGGTCGATCCGCTCGTCCCCCAGCTCGTCCATCAGCGAGCGCAGCGACCGCCCCGGCATTTCCACGTACTCGTGCGTGTCGTAGAGGTCCACCGGCGACAGCGAGCGGCTGCCCGGGATGTGCGTGCGCTGCATCCGGACCGGCCCGTCGCTCGGCGTGATCGCCAGCTGGTAGGCCGTGAAGCGCGAGCGGTCCTCCACGGGAACGGCGATCCGCCCGATGTACTCCTCGTCGGGCTCGAAGCTGCGGACCATCGCCACGCCGCGGCTGAGCAGCTCGCGCTCGAAGCTGACGTCGCCCCCGGCGCCCACGCACCAGCAGATCCAGCCCCGGTCGATCGGGTCGGTGGGGATCGTCCAGGAGCCGTAGTCGCTTCCGAGCTCGAGGATCTCGCCGTCGTACGGCTCGGGGGGCATCCGGTCCAGGCGGAACTCGAACTGGCGCCGGCGCAGGGCGCTGTGCACCTTGGCGGGACGAAGCTTCTCGAGCACCGCTACAGCCCCAACGTCTTCCCGAGGATCTCCTTCATGATCTCGTCGGTGCCGCCGCCGATCGGACCGAGGCGGGCGTCGCGGGCCGCCCGCTCGATGTCGTACTCGCGCATGTAGCCGGCGCCGCCGTGGATTTGCAGCGCGTCGTCGGCCACGTCGAAGGCGTCGCGCTGCGTCTTCAGCTTGGCCATCGTCACCTCGCGCAGCGCGTCCTGGCCGTCGGCGAACAGGCGCAGCGCATGGTAGGTCAGCGCGCGTCCGGTCTCGGCCTTCACGGCCATCTCCGCCAGCTTGTGGCGGATGGCCTGGTGCTTCCCGATCGGGCGGCCGAACGCCTCCCGTTCGCGCGCGTACTCGAGCGCGCGCTCCAGCGTCGCCTGCATTCCGCCCACCGAGCCGAGCGCCATCACCAGCCGCTCCCACTGGAAGTTGGCCATGATCAGGTAGAAGCCCTTGTTCTCCTCGCCGAGCAGGTTCTCCGCGGGGACGAACACGTCGTTGAAGGCCAGCTCGGCGGTGTCCGAGGCGTGCCATCCGAGCTTCTCGAGCTTGCGCGACACGCTGAAGCCGTCCATGCCCTTCTCGATCACGAGGAACGACAGGCCGTGGTGCCCGCCCTCCTCCGTGGTCTTCACCGCGGTGACCACGTAGTCCGCGCGCACGCCGTTCGTGATGAAGGTCTTCGAACCGTTCACCAGGTAGCCGCCGTCCACGCGGCGGGCGAACGTGCGGATGCCGGCCACATCGGAGCCGGCGTCCGGCTCGGTGATGCCGAGCGCTGCGATCTTCTCCCCGCGGATGGCCGGCACGAGCCAGCGCTGCTTCTGGCCCTCGGTGCCGAACTTCCAGATCGGCGGCGTGGCGATGCCCACGTGCGCGCCGATCCCAGCCGCGAGTCCGCCCGAGCCGCAGCGAGCGAGCTCCTCGGTGAGCACGGCGTCGTGGACGTAGTCCCCGCCGTCGCCGCCGTACTCCTCCGGATACTTCAGCCCGAGGAAGCCGAGCTCGGCCATGCGCTCGAACACCGAGTTGGGGAACCAGCGCGCGTCCTCCCATTCGCGGGCATGTGGCCGCAGCTCGTTGGCCACGAACCTGCGGATCCACTCGCGGAGCGCCTCGTGCTCGTCGGTGAATGGAGGGACGAGCCTAGGTGGCGTCTGCGACGTGGCGTAGCTGCGCACCGACATCCCCTACGAGCGGGTTCCCGTGCCCGGGCCACGCGGACGACGGCTCCAGCGCCGCCACCTTCCGCACCGACTCGCGCGCCTTGTCCGTGTCCCAGTTGTAGAACGAGTTCGGCAGGTGCGGATCGTCGTGGCGGCCGTTCATGTCGACCGTGTAGATC
>JBKPDA010000005.1:0-10759 GCA_046727635.1 Actinomycetota bacterium
GCCGCCACGAGCTCGCGCCCGGAAGACCCGACGGCGTCGCGCGACAGCTCCAGCCGTGCCTCGAGCGACTGCCTCTCGAGCCGTTCGTGCAGCTCGGCCGCCTCGGCTTGGCGCTTCAGAGGCCGCAGCCGAGACCGCGCCTCGCGCTCGACGTCAAGAGCGCGATCCAGGTTGTCCTGCGTGCGCTCGAGCTTCAGCTGCGCCCGCCGGCGGCGCTTGCGGTGCTTGCCAAGGCCGGCCGCCTCTTCGATCAGCAACCTGCGGTCGCGCGGCTTCGAGTGGATGATCGCCTCGACACGGCCCTGAGAGACAACCGAGTGCATCTCCTTGCCGAGGCCCGTGTCGGACAGCACCTCCAAAACATCGACGAGCCGGCAGCGCGCGCCGTTCAAGCGGTACTCGCCCTCTCCGGAGCGGTCCAGACGACGCACGATCGAGATGTCGGAGAACTCCGAATCGAGGCCGCCGTCCGAGTTGTCGATGACCACCTCAACCTCGGCGGAGCTCCGCGAGGGCAGCCCGTGGCCGCCGGCGAAGATCACGTCCTGCATCGTCTGGCCGCGCACCGCGAGCGGGCTCTGCTCGCCGAGCGCCCACAGCACGGCGTCGGTGATGTTCGACTTGCCGGATCCGTTCGGACCGACGATGACCGACACGCCGGGCGAGAACTCCAGCTTCGTCCTGTCGGGGAAGGACTTGAAGCCCTTCAGGGAGATCGAGCGCAGGTGCATGGCTACGAGGCGGTCTCCGCGATGCGGTCGAGCGCCTTAAGCGCTGCCTCTTGCTCGGCGCTCTTCTTGGTCCTTCCCTCGCCGCGCCCGATCTCCTCCCCACCGACCTCGGCCACGGCCACGAAGCTGCGGTCGTGCGGCGGGCCCTGCTCGGAGTCGATTCGGTAGACCACCACCTCGGCGCGCCGCGCGAGCCGCTCCTGGAGCACGGACTTGAAGTCGACCGGATGCTCCAGCGCCTCTTCGACCTGCTCGGCGAACGCATCGACGACCGCCGGTGCCACCCGGTCGAACCCGAACGCCAGATAGGCCGCGCCGATCACCGCCTCGCAGATCGAGGCGAGGATGCGGTCGCTTTCGATCAGCATCTCGGCGCTCTTGCCGGTGCCACCGCTGGCGCACTCCCGCAGCCGCTCCGGCACCCCGAGGTCGCGCGCCACCTGCGCGCACGCCTGACGTGACACAGCCTGCGCGCGCAGCTTGGTGAGCCGGCCCGCCCCATGGTGCGGGAAGCGCGGATACAGGTGGGTGGAAATCGACAGGCTCAGAACCACGTCTCCTAGGAACGCCAGCCGCTCGTACGAATCCCAACGCTGCTCGACCCAGGACGAGTGTGTGAACGCTTGGCGAGCAAGGTCGGGCGGCAGCTCGTCGAGTAGGGAAACGAGAGTGTCCAGGGGTCAGGGAGTGTTCTGGGGAGCGTGGGCCGCGACGTACTCGGCAGCCTGGCCCACTGTCTTGATCTTGACCGCCTCCTCGTCGGGGATTCGCACCCCATAGGAGTCCTCGAGCTCCATGACGAGCTCCACGAGGTCGAGCGAGTCGGCCTCGAGGTCCTCCTTGAAGCGAGTGCCCTCCTGGATGCGCTCGATATCGACCTCGAGCTCCGTGGAGAGATGCTCGCGTATCCGGTCCAGCACCTCTTCTCTAGTCATCTAAGGAGGCGACCGTAGCAGCGGGTGCGGATCGCAAAGCCCCACCGGCCTTAAGGGCTGCAACGGTGCGGTCGAGCACGTGCTCGTCGACCGCTCGCTGCGCGAGCCGAACGGCGTTGGCGATGCCCTCCGCGCTCGACCCGCCGTGGGCGATCACCACGATGCCCCGCACCCCGAGCAGGATCGCCCCGCCCGTGGTGTTCGGGTCGAGTTGGCGGCGCAGGCCGCCCACAGCGCCGCGGATCAGGAGGCCGCCGAGCGTTGAGACCACGCTCGAGCGAACGGCGTCGCGCACGGCGCCCACCACGGTCGTCGCGGTGCCCTCCATCAGCTTCAGCGCAACATTGCCGGTGAAGCCGTCGGTGACGATCACGTCGGCGCGGCCGCCTGTAACGTCGGTGCCCTCCACGTTGCCGATGAAGTTCAGAGCGCTCCCGGCGGCGGCGAGCCGCTCGTGCGCCTCCACCACGTCCGGGGTGCCCTTGTTCGGCTCCTCGCCCACCGACAGGAGGCCGACGCGCGGCCGCTCGACCCCGTGCACCGCCTCCATAAACGCCGAGCCCATGTAGGCGAACTGCACGAGATGCTCGGGACGCACCTCCACGTTGGCCCCGACGTCGACCATCAGCGTGGGCGCGCCCGGGATGGGCAGCAGGACCGCGACACCGGGGCGATGGACGCCCTTCATGCGGCGCAGGTGAACCACCGAAGCTGCCAAGGCCGCACCGGTCGAGCCCGCCGACACCGCGCCATCCGCCTGCCCGGCGGCCACCGCCCGCACGGCCTGGACGATGGAGGCGTCCTCCTTGGTGCGCACCGCCTGCACGGGCTCCTCGTGGTTGCCGATCGCGACCGGCGCGTCGACCACGTTGTCGAACCCCTGGAGCGACTCGGCCGGCCCGAACAGCGTGACGGGCACTCCGGCGAGGCGGCCACCCTCGGCCACGGTCGCGGGCCCGCGATCCGCGCCGTTCGCGTCGAGCGCGATCACCGGCTACGGGCGGTTAGAGCCCCGAGTCGGCCGCCGGCTCGATGACCTGGCGCCCCTTGTAGGTGCCGCAGTTCGGGCAGACGCGATGCGGCTGGCGCGGCGCGTGGCAGTGGGGGCAGGTGGAAAGGGTGGGCGACTCGATCTTGTGCGTCGAGCGCCGCTTGTTCGTTCGCGCGTGCGACTGCTTTTGCTTGGGAACGGCCATTGAGCGGGCCAGTCTAGCGGGAGAGCGAAGCGGTTACGTGAGGCCGGAGGCCGAGCTTCAGGTCGGTACCGCGGCCAGGATGACCGCGGAGGTCACTCGAGCAAGCCGATCTGCCGCAAGATCGAGACCGAGTCCGAGTAGACCGTCTTGCGCTTCAGGAGGCCGTTCTCGAACGGCATCACGTCGAGGCCCTTCCACTCGATCACCGCGCCGCTGGGCTCCGCCACGAGGTCGCCGCGGCGCATCGTCTTGCTGTGAGTGGCGCTGGCCGTCCACTCCTGAACGACGAGCCCGTCACGCACGTACAGGCGCCGGGTGGAGAACGAGATGTCGGGCCAGGAGTCGAAGATCGACGCGATGTGGCCGCGCACGTCCTCGCCCTCGGCCGACTCACCGGCCGTGTGGTTCTCGAACACCATGTCAGGCGCGTGCATGGACATGATCGCGTCCAGGTCGTGCTCGTTCCACGCCTGGTTGTAGCGCTCGATGGTCTGAGTGAGAGCCTCGGGCGAGTCCGCGTCGCTCATCGCGGGCGATCATATGGCCTCGCCGGGGGCCGAGCTACTCGAAGCGGAGCTCGCGCAGCTTGGCCCAGCGCGGATCAGGCGCCTGCTCGTGCGCGTGGTCCGGGCCCGCCTGGTTGAGGTTCTCCCCGCAGACCGGGCAGAGTCCCAGGCAGTCGTCACGGCACACGATCTGCGTCGGGAACGCGAGCGCCAGTGCGTCGCGCGCCCAGGCGCGCAGGTCCAGCTCGTCGCCGTTCACATAGGGCGAGCTGAGCTCGTCGCCGCCGTCGTCGGGCTGATCGACCTCGAGCGCGTCCACCTCGATCGACGGAGTGGCGGGATCGAGGCAGCGCATGCACGGCCCGTCGAGTTGAACGTCGAAGCGGAGGTGCAGGGCGTAGCCCGCGACCGTCCGCGACACGTCCAGCCGAACGGGCACGGTGGGTGCCTCCGACTCATATCGCTGGCCGCCGAACTCGAGCGGATCGATGCTGACCGTCGTGTCGATCCGGCGGCCCTCTCCCGAGTGCAGTCCGAGGCGCCCGAGATCAAAGATGTCGGTGCGCTGGGACATCACCACCAAAGGTAGCGAGCCCCGTGGATGTGGCCCCTAGCGGACCTCGGCCTCTTCGCGGCCGGCGAGCCGGTCGCGACCGCGCTGAACCGCCGCGGTGAACTTCGTGAGGTTGACCTCGAGGGTGTTGAGGATGTCGTCGGCGTAGTCCTCGGCGCCGAGACGGATCTCCCGCTCTCGCGCGCGCGCCTCCTCGATGATCTCGTCGGCCTGGCGCTCGGCCTGCTTCACGACCTCCTCGTTCCCGATCAGCCGCGTCTGCTCGTCGCGCGCCTCCTTGATGATGCGCTCGGCCTCGCGCTTCGCCTCCGCGAGCATCTCCTGACGCTCCTTCACGATCCAGCGCGCCTGCTTGATCTCCTCGGGAATCGTGGCGCGCATCTGATCGAGGATGTCGTAGATCTCCTCCTTGTCCACGCGAACCTGATCGGTCAGAGGGACCGGCTTCGCGTTGTGGACGAGATCGTCCAGCTTGTCGATTAGGACCAGGACGTCCATGCAAACCTCAGTTTCGTCAGCGCTTGAGAGCTTCCTCCAACCGCTTGGCCACGGCTGGCGACACCAAATCGGTCAGGTCTCCGCCGAACATGGCGAGCTCCTTGACCCCACTGGAGCTTAGGAAGCTGTACTGCGGTGAGGACATCATGTAGATGCTCTCGATGTCGGGCGCCATCTTGCGGTTGAGCTGATTCATCTCGAACTCGTACTCGAAGTCCGAGATCGCCCGTAAGCCCTTCACGATCGCTGTAGCCCCGTGCTCCCGGGCGAAATCGACGAGCAGCGTATCAAAGGCTTTTACCTGCACGTTGGGCAGTTTTTCCACTTCCGCCTCGATGAACGCGACTCGCTCGTCGGCGTCGAACACAGTCTTCTGCTTGCGCACCGGCTGGTTGACCACGCCGACGATCACCTTGTCGAACACCTGCGCGGTGCGGGTGATGATGTCGAGGTGGCCGAACGTGACCGGGTCGTAGGACCCCGGACACACGGCCGTCCCCTTGGCGCGGTCAGCGGACACTGTGGATTGCTATCCGCGTGTGCCCGTACACGCGCTCGTCGAGCAGGCGAAGGGTGAGCAGCAGGGGATGGCGCTTGTCGGACTCGGACACGATGCGGGCCTCGTTGGTGACTACGGATGGCAGCCGCTCCGAGAGCGCACCGGCCATCTCCGACGCCGAACTATATGGGGGGTCGAGGAATACGAGGTCGAACGGGCCATCACTTGCATCGCGCAGATAGGCGAGCGCATCGCGCTTGTGCACCTGCGCGGCGAGGTCGAGGGCGTCGAGGTTCGCTCGGGTGGCGGCGATCGCGCCGGGATTGCTGTCGACGAAGACCGCCCTGCTCGCGCCGCGCGATAGGGCCTCGATGCCGAGCGCGCCGGAGCCCGCGAACAGGTCGAGCACGCGGAGTCCCTCGATGTCCCCGAGGATGGAGAAGAGCGCCTCTCGGACGCGGTCGGACGTCGGGCGGGTGGTGGTGCCGGCGGGTGCTTTCAGGCGTCTGCCGCCGAGGGTTCCGGCCACGATGCGCATCACTTCGGGTCTCGGGTGTCGGGTCTCGGGTGTGGGGAAAGACCTGTGATCTGTGACCTGTGACCTGTGATCTGTGACCTGTGACCTGTGATCTGTGACCTAAGCCGGAATAGGCTCGAGCTCAGGCCCAAAGGTCGAAGCTGCGGCCTGTCTCAGCAGCTCGTGTTCCGGCGCTTCTAGATTCGGATCGCGCTCCAGCAACTCGTCCGCCCGGTCGCGCGCCAGCTCGAGCAGGGCCAGGTCCTCCGGTATGCGGGCGACCTTGAAGACGGGCAGCCCGTGCTGGCGCGTGCCGAGGATCTGGCCCTCGCCGCGCAGCTCCAGGTCCACCTCGGCGAGCTTGAAGCCGTCGCGCTCGCGGGCGATCGCCTCGAGGCGCGGCAGCTTGGGATCGCCGAACAGGATGCAGAGCGACGGGTGCTCGCCGCGCCCGATCCGGCCGCGCAGCTGGTGGAGCTGCGACAGGCCGTAGCGCTCGGCCGCCTCGATCAGCATCACGGTGGCGTTCGGCACGTCGATCCCCACCTCGATCACGCTCGTGGCCACCAGCACGTCGGCCTCGCCGCTCGCGAACGCCGCCATCGCCTCGGCCTTCTTGCGCGACGGCATCTGCCCGTGGATCAGCTCAACGCGGTGGTCGCGAAACTCCGTGCGCGCCAGCCGCTCCGCCTCCGCGGTGGCGGCGCGCGCTTGCAGCGCCTCCGATTCCTCAACCAGCGGGCAGACCACGAAGCACTGCCGGCCCTTGGCGATCTCCTCGCGGATGCGCTCGTACGCGCGCTTGCGCGCCCGCTCGCCATCGACGACGTGCGTCTCCACCGGCTGCCGGCCCGCGGGCAGCTCGCGCAGCGTGCTCGTGTCGAGGTCGCCGTAGACGGTCAACGCGAGCGTGCGCGGAATCGGCGTGGCGGTGAGATGGAGCGCGTGCAGCGCGACCCCATCCGGCGCCTTGGCGTCGAGCGCCGCCCGCTGGCGCACGCCGAAGCGGTGCTGCTCGTCGATCACGCACAGCGCCAGCTCGCGGAACTCCACGGCCGGCTCGATCAGCGCGTGCGTGCCCACGAGCAGCGGCAGCTCGCCGGTGGCGAGCCGCGAATGGATCTCGCGCCGCCGCGCGACGGGCGTCGCACCCGTGAGGAGGGCGATCGGCACGAGGCCACCGAGCAGCCTGTCGAGCGTGGCCAGGTGCTGCTCGGCCAGCGTCTCGGTGGGCGCCATGAGCGCCGCCTGGGCGCCGTTCTCCACCGCTCGCAGCATCGCGTGGAGAGCCACCACGGTCTTGCCCGAGCCCACCTCCCCCATCAGCAGCCGGTGCATCGGCTCGGACGCCGCGAGGTCGGCGTCGATGCGCTCGAACGCGGCTCGCTGGTCGCGTGTGGGCTCGAACGGAAGCGACTCGACCCAGGGGTCCACGAGCTCGCCGGAGCCGTCCAGGACGCGCGCCGGCCTGCCCTCCCGCCGCGCCCGCCTGCGCGCCGACAGCGCGAGCTCGAGCAGGAACAGCTCCTCAAACGCCAGACGCCGCCGCGCCTCGTCCTCGTCGCCCTCCTCTGACGGGAAGTGCGCCGCGGCCAAGGCCGCAGGCCTGTCGGCCAGCCGCTCGGAAGCGCGGATGTACGCGGGCAGGGGCTCGATCACGTCGTGCACGCGCTCGCGCACCGACCAGGCCAGCTCGCGCAGCCGCTCCGGAGGCAGCCCCTTGGTTCCCGGATAGACCGGCACCAGGCCGACAGTGTGCACACCTCCACCGCCGTCGCTCGGCTCGAACTGATCCACCCAGAACTTGTTGCCGCGCTTCATGCGCCCGTGCAGGAGCAGGCGCATGCCGGTCGCGAGCTTGTCGGCCACCCATGGCTGGTTGAACCACACCGCCACGAGCGGCCCCGACTCGTCACTGACACGCGCCTCGGTACGCGGGCGCTGGCCCCTCCGGCGCGCGGGCACCACACGCGTGCTCCTAACGACCACATCGACGGTCGCGTCCTCCTCCGGCCCCACGCTCGCGATCGCCCGCACTTCCTGCCGGTCCGTGTGGCGGCGCGGCAGGTGCTCGAGCAGATCGCCCACCGTCTCCACTCCCAGGACGGCCGCGGCCTCGAGGGCCTGCTGGCGCAGCTCGAGTGGCTGCGCCAGCCGGCTCGGGCGCGGCAGCGAGCGCAGCTCGGTGTCGAGCGCGTCGTCGAGCGTCAGCTCGGAGCTGTCGGCGAAGCGGGTGGGGATGGGCGCTTGATAGTCCGTCAGGCGGACGCTACTCGGCGGCGAGCAGGAACCACCACGCCGGCTGGTCGCCCTGGTGGAAGTCGAGCTCGAGCCCGTCGGGCAGCAGCGCCAGCAGCTCTTCCTCGCCCAGCGGCGCACCGTCGCCGGCGATGCAGGTGAGCACCTCGCACCCGTCCGCGACCTTCGAGATCGCGCTGGTGAGCACCTCGCTCAGGTCGCCCCACGCCACGAGGTCCTCGCCCGCGTAGCCCACGGCCTCGCCCTCGCGGAAGCGCCCTTGGGCATCGTCGCGGGCGGCCTGCGCCACACCGCCGGTGCGCAGCGCCTCCGCCGCGGCGCCCACGGACTCCGCGTTCTGGTCCACCGAGCGAGCGGGGTCGAAGGCGATCAGCGCGGCCAGCCCCACCTGCTGCGCGCGCGTGGGAACCACCCGCACGCGGCGCTCGGACAGCTCGGCCGCGCGCTCCGCGGCAAGGATCACGTTCGGGCTGTTGGGCAGCACGATCACCTCGTCGGCGTCCACCGTGTGGATCCCGGCGAGCAGCTCATAGGTCGACGGGTTGAGCGTCGCGCCGCCGTCGACCACGTACGCGCCGAGCTCGAAGTACAGCCGCGTGAGCCCCTCGCCGCTGGCCACCGCCACCACGCCGCAGTGGGCGCGCCGGCCCGCTCCGTTGCCGCCGCCGGCGAGGCCGATCTCGAGCCGCTCGATCCGATCGGCGATCTGCTCGCGCATGTCGGCAACGTCGAAGCGCGACACCTCGCCCGCGCGCTCGAACAGGGCCGCCGCGGCATCGGGGTCGTCGGTGTGCACGTGCACGCGCAGCGTCTTGTCGTCGCCGACCACCAGCACCGAGTCGCCGAGCCGCTCGAGCAGCGGGACGAACTCCGCGCTCTCGAGCCCATCACCGGATACCGCGAAGTTCGTGCAGAAGCGGTAGCGACTCGACTCGTGCTGGGGAAGGTGGAGCGAACGAGCCGGCAGCTCGTGGGCGATCTCCGGCGGCGCCTGGCCGCGCAGCGCGCCGATCACGCCGGCGAGCACCACGGTGAGCCCGTAGGCGCCGGCGTCGACCACACCCGCGTCGCGCAGTACCGCGAGCTGGTCGGGGCCGCGCTGGACCGCCTCCTTGCCCGCCTCGAGCGCGCGCTCGAGCACCTCCGCCAGCAGCTCGTCCTGCTCACGCGGGTCGGCGTCGGGGCCGAGCCGCGGGGTGTCCATGTGCGCGAGGTCCTGCGCCACGCGGTGCGCCATGGCGCGCACGGCGCTGAGCATCGTGCCCTCGGCCGGATCGCGCACGGACTCGTACGCGGCGTCCGCGGCCCGCGCGAATGCGGCGGCGACGAGCACGGGGTCCACCAGCTCACCCGGACGCGACACCAGCTCGGCGGCGGCGCCGCGAACGATCTGCGACAGGATCACCCCGCTGTTGCCGCGTGCACCGAGCAGTGCGGCGCGCGCCACGGCGTGCACGATCGCGTCGCGGCCGATCACGTCGATCGGCTCGCCGTTCATACGGTCGAGCTCGTCGAGGACGGCGCGCATCGTCATCGCCATGTTGTCGCCGGTGTCTCCGTCGGCGACTGGGAAGACGTTGAGGTCGTTGACCTCCTGGCGCCTTGCCTCTAGCTCGGCATACGCGGCGGCGACTGCGCTGCGAAACCGGACCAAACTGGGATCAGGCACGACGCGATGTATACCCCGAAGGGGCGGACGGGTTCCGCGCGGTCAAGGCCGGGCCGCTCTAGACAGCCTTGGTGACCTTGCCCGCCTTGAGGCAGCGAGTGCAGACGTACTCGCGGCGGGGTGCGCCCTTCACGAGGATGCGCACCTTCTGCAGGTTGGGGTCGAAACGGCGCTTGGTGGCGACCATCGAGTGGCTCCGGGAGTGACCGAAGCCGGGGCCCTTCTTGCACGAGAAGCAGACCTTGGACACGGGCGGGAAGGCTAGCAGTGGGTGATCCGGCGCACGAACTCGGCGGTGATGTCGGGCCGGCTGAGCGCGCCGTCCTCCACCTCCTCGATGTGCGCCTCGGGCGCCTCGCGGCGAACGGCCCTCGCCAGCGCGGGCGGGAACCAGGCGTTGCCGGCGTAGACGAGGATCCAGAGGCGGTCTCCCAGCGAGCGAGCGGCCTCGCGCGCGTCGTCCACGATCCACGCGTGCAGGCGGCCGAGCGTGGCCTCCTGCGGCGCGTACTGCAGCGTGGCGGTCAGGCGCTCGCGCAGGCCGTCCTCGTCGAGCTGCGGATTGGCCCGCTCCACCGCGGTGCGCATGCCGATGCGGTAGTCGCTCTCGAGGAGCTGCACCAGGGCGCCCACCACCTCCGTGGATGACGCGAGGCCCTCGCCGACGGTGGGATAGTCGCCCTGCGCGCCGAGCGGCGCCAGGCCGGGACAGACCACGCCGCGGACGAGGTCGGGGCACGCCACGGCTGCGTGGATGATGCGGTGGGTGGCATCGCCAGTGCCCACCAGGACCGTCGGCTCGACGGCGGCGCCCTCCAACAGTGCGGCGAGGTCGTCGGCGTCCGTCCGCATGTCATAGGGACCGCTGCGGGTGGACTCGCCCGACCCACGCGGGTCGTAGGTGATTACGCGATGGTCTCGCGCCAGCTCTTCGTAGAGGCCCTCGAAGATCGCGGGGTGCGCGAAGCAGGCCGCGTTCACCAGGACCGGCGGGCCGTCGCCGCGGTCCTGCCAGTGGATCTCTACGCCGTCAGGTCGCTTCAGCAGGGGCACGGTCCGGGACCTCGCGGATCGCGTCGCCCGGTCGGATGGTCCCGCCGCTCAGGATGTCGGCGCGGATCCCGCCGCTGCGGGCCAGGCCCCGGAGCACTCCGGGTTGGGTGAGCTTCTGGAGGTGGTTGCAGGAGGGGTTGTCCTCGATGCCGATGCACTCCACCTCGCCCACCATGAAGCGCTTGCCCACGAGCGGCAGGAGCCGCACGCCGCGGGTGGTGATCTGCCGGCGGCTCTCCCCCGGACCGAGCACGATGCCGGTCCTGTCTCTTATACACATCTCCGAGCCCACGAGACCACGGCTAGTATCTCGTATTCCGTC
>JBKPDA010000006.1:0-8251 GCA_046727635.1 Actinomycetota bacterium
ACGCAACCCATCTCGTGGCGCAGGGCATGTTCTTCTGGGCCCTTTCCCTTCCCGCGCAGGGGGCGAGCCTCCTCGTCTCACGCACGTTCTTCAGCATCCAGCGGCCGTGGATCACCACCGCTCTGGCGTTCGCGAACATGGCGGTGAATGCGCTGATCTCGCTGGCGCTGTACAAGCCGTTCGGATTGGCCGGCGTGGTGCTCGGCTCTGTCGCGGGCACGCTGGTGATGGCGATCTCACAGGCCATCCTCCTGCGCGAGCCGCTCGGCGGGATCGAGGGGTCGAGGACCCTGATGATCACGGCGCGAATATTGGTGGCGTCGGTGCTCCTCGGCGGGGTGAGCTACGGCGTCTGGTACGTGCTCGACAAGCTGCTGGGGCACTCGCTGCCGGCGCAGATCATCAGCGTGGGGGGCGGCATCGGCAGCGGGATCTACATCTACGCGCGCGCGGTGCTGCGCATGCGGGTGACCGAGGCGCATCAGATTCGGAGGCTGATCATGAGCCGCGGGCGCGGGGCACGGCCCGCATGATCGGTGAGTGCCGAGTACCGTGCCTGCGGGGGCGCGCTCAGACCAAGCTGGGCGCCGCACGCGACGCTGCCGATAGCAGCACTATCGGCAAGGAGCGGGTGGCGATCCAGCGCCGGCATGGCGCGTCATCCGCAGGTGCGGGACCACGCGGTCACCGATCTAGCATCTAGAGAGTGAGCGCTCCCGCCCGCAACATCCGCAACTTCTCGATCATCGCGCACATCGACCACGGCAAGTCGACGCTCGCTGACCGCATCCTCGAGCTCACCGGCGCCGTGGATCCGCGCAAGCACCGGCCCCAGCTGCTCGACAAGATGGAGCTGGAGCGCGAGCGCGGCATCACGATCAAGGCGCAGGCTGTGCGCGTGGAGTACCGGGCCCGCGACGGCGAGGCCTATCGCCTCCACCTGATCGACACGCCCGGTCACGTGGACTTCACCTACGAGGTGTCGCGCTCGCTGGCCGCCTGCGACGGCGCACTGCTCGTGGTGGACGCGGCGCAGGGCGTGGAGGCCCAGACGCTCGCGAACACCTACCTGGCTGTGGACGCCGGACTCGAGCTGATCCCCGCGCTGAACAAGATCGACCTCCCGGGCGCCGAGCCGGAGCGCGTGGCCGGCGAGATCTCGGAGCTTCTCGGCGAGCCGGCAGAGGACGTCCTGCGCATCTCCGCCAAGACCGGCGACGGGGTGGAGGAGCTGCTCGAGGCAATAGTCCAGCGCATCCCGCCTCCCGAGGGCGAGGCCGACGCGCCCGCCCGCGCCCTGATCTTCGACTCCGAGTTCGACCAGTACCGCGGCGTGGTCGCCTACGTCCGCGTTGTCGACGGCGAGCTGCGCAAGGGCGACGTGATCCTCGCGATGCAGGCCGGCACGCAGGCGGACATCGACGACATCGGCTTCTTCGACCCGGACATGCACCCGGTCGACGGCCTGCGCGCCGGCGAGGTGGGCTACGTGATCACGGGGATCAAGGACGTGTCGCAGCTGCGGGTGGGCGACACGCTGACCACGCGCAACCGGCCCGCGGCCGAGCCGCTGCCCGGCTACCGCGAGGTGAAGCCGATGGTGTTCTGCGGGCTCTTCCCCGTGGACACCGACCAGTTCGCCGATCTGCGCGACGCGCTCGAGAAGCTCGCGCTGAACGACGCGGCCCTGTCGTACGAGCCCGAGTCGAGCCAGGCGTTGGGCTTCGGCTTCCGCTGCGGCTTCCTCGGCCTGCTGCACATGGACATCGTGCGCGAGCGCCTCGAGCGCGAGTACGACCTCGAGCTGCTCGCCACCACGCCGACCGTCGAGTACGAGGTGGTGCTCACCGACGGCACGAGCGTGCCGGTGCACTCGCCGAGCGACATGCCGGACCGGGCTCGCATCGAGGAGATCCGCGAGCCCTACATCCGCGCCACCATCCTCTGCCCAAAGGAGCACGTCGGCGCCGTGATGGAGCTCTGCCAGGAGCGGCGCGGCACGCATGTGGATATGAGCTTCCTCTCGTCAGAGCGGGTGCAGATCCAGTACGACCTGCCGCTGGCAGAGATCGTGCTCGACTTCTTCGACCAGCTCAAGTCGCGCACGAAGGGCTACGCGTCGCTCGACTACGAGCTGCTCGGGATGCGCCCGTCGGACCTCGTGAAGCTCGACATCCTGCTGGCCGGCGACATGGTGGACGCGCTCTCGATGGTGGTCCACAAGGACAAGGCCTACGGCGCAGGCCGCGCGATGGCCGAGCGCCTTCAGAAGCAGATCCCGCGCCAGCAGTTCGAGGTGGCGATTCAGGCGTCGATCGGCTCCAAGATCATCGCCCGCGAGTCCGTGAAGCCCGTGCGCAAGGACGTGATCGCCAAGTGCTACGGCGGCGACATCACCCGCAAGCGCAAGCTGCTCGAGCAGCAGAAAAAGGGCAAGAAGCGGATGAAGCAGGTGGGCCGGATCGAAGTGCCACAGGAGGCCTTCCTGTCAGTGCTGCAGATCGGCGAGGACGGGAAGGGCTAGGCCTCCGGAACCTGGTCGGCGCGGCTAGACTGGGTTCACTTCGGGGCGTGGCGCAGCCTGGTAGCGCGCACCGTTCGGGTCGGTGAGGTCCCCGGTTCAAATCCGGGCGCCCCGATTTCGGCGGCATCTGAGCCTCCTGGCTGTGTCGCTCGATGGCCGGATGTGCCGGGCGCGATCCGGCCATCGGCTCCTTGCCAGGAGGGCTCAGCTGCATGGGAAATCGGGGCGCCTTGGGCGCCCCTTGCTGCTAGCGCGTGGTGCCGTAAGCGCCGGTCATCTGCTTCGCGGAGAGTGAGGTGATCCCATTCACGTACCGCGTGTCGTTCTGGCTGGGCGCATTGGCCTGCGTGGCTCCGATGTCAAAGCCGGCTGCAAGGTGAGCTGCGTTGAGCCGTGCGATCGCTTCCACGTAGCGCTTGTCGTTCGGCGCCTGCGTTGTGGGCGCAATACGCTCGGTACCGAACGCGGCGGCGATCGTCCTGGGCGTCAGGGAGCTGATCGCCTCGACGTACGTGCTCCGATTCAGTCCGCGGTGATCGAGCCTGGCTCCCAAGTCCGCCGTTTGCGCCGAGGAGCTGACGTCGGGCACGCTGGTGGTCACGCGGTCGGTGCTCGTGGCGAGCAGAACGGCCGCGACGGCCAGCCCAACGACCACGGCAGTCGCGACTGCTAGCAACGCGCGCAGGTCCAGGTATCGCGGACGAAAGACGCCCGCTGGGGGTGGGGCGGAAAGCGAGTCACTCATCGTGACGACCTCCTTGTGGCTCCACGGGCCGGGCAGTCCGGTGGCGGAGTGGGGATGGGGTACGTCGCCCAAGCTAAGTCAGGGCATGCCTTCCTTCCACGCCCTTTCACCCGAAAGGGTGCGTATTTCGACACGCTTCGCGGCGGAGCGCCCCGTCCGCTTAATACGGCTGGGTCGGGGGCTCGCTTGGCGGTTCGGGTCCCCGTTCTCCGGGTTGTCCGGGTGGTCCGCCCGGCTGTCCGGTTGGTGCGCCCGGCTGTCCAGGTGGCCCGCCTGGTTGCTGTCGTTGGCGGCCAATCGCGAATGCCGCTACCAGGAGGCCGGCCGCTCCCACTCCTATCAGCGCCCAGGCCCAGCCTGGGAGGCCGCCACCTCCGCCAGAGCTCGAGCCTGCCGCGGCCGTCGTGGTGGTAGAGGGTGTCTTCACCTGGACGTTGATCGACTGCTTGCCGGTGACTGAGGTCGTCTGCTGCTGGGTGACCGTCCTCGTGGTGTTGCTCGTCTTGGTGGTCGTGACCGGTTCCCTCGTACCCGTCCGCGTGGTGGTGGTCACCTGAGCAACGACGGTCGAGCCGGCCTCGGCAGCCCCACCGGTGTCGGTCGCGGCGGCTTGCGCTGTGGGCGCCGCGCTCTTCGCGCCGGTCAGGGCGGCGCTCGCTTGGGCCGCGACACTCGAAGCGGCCTGCGCGCCGCTGCCGGATCCGCAGGCGCCGAGCCCGGCGGCGGCCGCCACTCCGGCGAGCAGGGCGGTGGCTGGGGCGGCGGCTCGTGTCCAGGCACGGGGGAGCACGGTTGCGCCTTGATTCTGGGCGCGCCCCCGCACCGCCAACAACGGCGTCGGCAGGTGTGTGACGGGGTGGCGGGCACCACTTTCGACGCGCCACCGGGGGCCGGATCACCCTCATCGGATGAGGCGGGCGGGCGAGCGCATCTCCAAGCTTGCGTGCGGATCGCGACCCAGCGTGCGGTCGCCCCACTCATGAGAGGAGACGGCCAGGTGTTCAAACGAGAAACTGACACCAAGACAGGGCGCGGACGATTCCGGCGGCCGGGCCGGAAGACGTCGGGGCGTCGGTCGACCGAGAGCGGCCACTCGCGGTCGCGGATCGCCGGGAGCGCCGTTGCGGCCACCGGCGCCATCGCCGGCGCGGCGTTCGTGCGCCGCCGGCGCCGGGGCAGCTCGCAGAGCCAGGGGGGCGGCTCAGCTTCCTAGCCGGTTCCCGGCGGGCACGTCTTGAAGTTGAACTTCAGCTTCTTGCGGTAGAAGAGCGTCCTGAAGCGGTTCGGGTAGCGGCGGACCTGGTAGTCCGGGATCTTCAGGCGCACGTCCGCCTTGAGCACGTGGCGGCCGGTCGTGAGGGTGCGGCCGTCGACGAGCGCGAAGTAGGGGCGCTTTCGGTCCGCGCCGTTCGCCCCGCGGTCGAGCGCGAAGTAGACGATCGTCACGCGCGAGACGCGGTTGATCAGGAGGCCCGCGCGGTTCTTCTTCAGCTTCACCCCGAAGCGATGGATGAAGCTGCCGATGCGGACGCAGCCGAAGCGCGTGATGTCGGATGGGGCGTCGATGCAGATGTTGGGGGCCGACGGCGCGCAGCTGCCGGGCGGCTGCGTGACCGAGGTGGGCGGCCGAGTGGTGGTCGGAGGCGGGGGGCCGGCAACGCCGCGCGGTGAGAAGGTGGTGTAGTGGGAGTAGGTCGCCGACCCGCCCGGTGGCAGCGAGACGTTCCAGCTGATACCCGCGCCGTTGTCGAGCGAGGTCGCGCACTGGCAGGTGTTCGCAAATGGCTGCTTCGACCCGATTCGCGCCCAAATCGCGCTGAAGGCATCCTCCTGGTAGTTGGCGCCGGCGGTGATCGGATACCACTGCTCGATCCGGCCCGCGGGCGAGTTGTTCGCGTTCAAGGCGCAGCCCGCCGCCCCATGCGCGGCGTCGACGAAGCCGAAGCCCGTGTCGGACTCCTGCAGGTAACAGTCGCCCGCGCGCCAGAGGATTCCGCTGATCGCGGCGCCGCCTCCGTTCGTGACGCTCACATCGGTGCGATACGACTCCTGACCGGTCACGTAGGTGTCCGTCTCGGTCACCTGCGCGCCCGTGGCCCCGGCGTTCACCACCGTCACGACCTTGAAGGGGTTGCCGCTCGTCCCGGCGCCCGTCACGTTGGTCTGGCTGGCCGGGGTGAACGGTGTGCTGCTGACGCCGCCGATCGCGCTCGAGCCGTGATTCGAGTAGTCGGGTCCGTAGATCGTGTCGCCGACCAGCAGGAAGGTCCCGCAGTCGCCCGGCGTGGTCGAGGACGGGAACAGCTCGAACCTGATGTCGCCGGCGTGCGACACCTGGCAGCCCAGCTCGTTGCCGATCGACGTGTGCGTGAGCGGCCCGGTGGAGACGATGTCCTTGTACGGCACGGCGGCCTGCACGGAAGACGCGATGCAGAGCAGCGCGAGGGCGGCTAAACCGAAGAGATACCTCGTTAGGGGTATCCGCATATGCGGACAAGACACGAACTGGGCACGAAAGTCAACCGCTGGGCGGTCAATCCGCGGTCAGCGAATCTCGCTGCGGAGGATCCGCCAGAGCCCTACGAGCACCGGCAGCACCATCCAGAGCATGAGCGTCGTGCCCACTCGGCCCCATTGCGTAGCGCTCAGCAGCCGGGTGGTGATGTGCTCCATCGAGCGGCTCTGATCGAGCCATTTGGCTGTTCCCTCTAGCGCCGGGATCGAGCCGAGGGCCCCCCAGCCGATCGGCAGCAGGTAGTAGGTGACGATGGCCGGCGCCGAATTCAGCAACACCGCGCCGAAGCCGACGCCGATGACCATTGCGGTGGCCAGGTAGAGCGCGACCTGGCCGAGCAGGCCCAGCGGCAGCGACCAGGTGCCCGGGAGGCCTGGGGACGAGATGATCGTGCCCACCGCCGCCAGCGCCAGCGCCACCACCAGGGCGACCAGAGCAAGCACGACGGCGGCGGCGAGCTTGGCCGCCACGACGCGCGATCGCTGGGGCACGAGCGTGAACGTGATGAGCGCCGAGCGCTGTGACCACTCGGAGGTGACGAGCAGGACCCCGAGAACCGGCAAGAGCGCGGTCATACCCTGCGATATGTCGGACAGGAAGGTGCTGAACCGGTGGTCGCTGTCGTGCCCGGTGAGCGCGCTGATCAGCATCACGACGACCCCGATCGCGAGCACCGCCAGCTGGAGCCAGAAGCCGGCGCGCGTATCGGTCATCTTGCGCAGCTCGATGCGGGTGAGCCGGGCGAGGCTCGGGCGGGAGTCCACCTCGTCGGCGGCAAGCAGCGCGCGCGCCTCGACGGTGTCCACGGTCATGTGGGGGCCTCCGGTGGGGCGTCGTCCGCGGTCAGGTCGAAGAAGAGCTGCTCGAGGCCGCCGTGCTCCGACGGCGCCAGGTGGCTGAGCGCGACGCCGCCGGCGAGGGCGGCCTGGCCCACCTGCTCGGGCGGCACGTCGACGACGAAGCCGCCGTCGCTGGCCGGGGTGGTCGCGAGCCCGGCCGCGGCGAGCGCGCTCGCGAGCGCGGCCTGGTCGGTCGCGCGCACCACCGTGCCGGCGCTGGCCAGCAGCTCGTCGCGCGTGCCCTGAGCCACGATCCGGCCGTCGCGAATGATCAGTAGCCGGTCGGCCACCGCCTCCACCTCGTACAGCAGGTGCGACGACAGGAACACCGTGCCGCCCCGGTCCGCGAACCCGCGCAGCACCGTGCGCATCCAGCGCATGCCCTCCGGATCGAGGCCGTTGGCCGGCTCGTCGAGGATCAGCACCTCGGGATCGCCCAGCAGGGCGTGCGCGATGCCCAGCCGCTGCCGCATGCCCAGCGAGTACTGGCGCACCCGCTTGCGCGCCGCGGAGCGGTCGAGGCCGACCAGGTCCAGCAGCTCGTCCACTCGGTTGCCGTTTACGCCGATCGTCTGGGCGCCGATCGTGAGTGCCTCGCGTCCGCGGCGTCCACCGTGCTGGGCAGCGGCGTCGAGCAGTATGCCCACGCGCCGGCCGGGGTTCGGCAGCTGGCGGTAGCCCGTGCCGAGCACGGTGGCATGCCCCGCGTCCGGCTCGGACAGGCCGCACACCATCCGCATCGTGGTGGTCTTGCCCGCTCCGTTGGGGCCGAGGAAGCCGGTGACGGTGCCGGGTTCGCAGCGGAACGAGACCTCGTCCACCACGGCCTTGCCTCCGTAGCGCTTGGTCAGCCCTGCCGACTCGATCATCGGCGGGGGAGAATAGGCGCTGTGAGGGTCGTAGTCGTGGGAGCGGGCTTCGCGGGCCTGGCCGCAGCGGACGAACTCGTACGCGCCAACGCGGAGGTGTGCGTGCTGGAAGCGCGCGACCGGGTGGGTGGTCGCGTGCACTCGGTTCCCTTCGCCGGCGCCGTGGTGGAGCGCGGCGCCGAGTGGGTGCTGCCCGGCCACGAGATCCTGCGCGGGCTGGTGGATCGCTTCGGCCTGAGCCTGGTCCTGAAGGGCGCCAAGTACGGCGATCGCGAGCCGCGCGGGGGCGATCCGGTGACGCGCCAGGAGCTGATGGCCGCCGTGGAGCGGATCCGCTCGCTCCACGGCTCCGGCGGCGGCAGCATCGAGGAGCGACTGCGCGAGCTGCGCCTGCCGCCGGGCGTTCACGAGGCGCTGCGATCGCGCATCGACGTGAGCGCCGGCTACCGAGCCGACGACCTCGAGGCGGCGGGACTCGCCGAAAGCGGCGCCTCGTTCGGCGACTTCGACAGCCACACGGTGACGGGAGGCAACCAGCGAGTGGCTCAGGCGCTCGCGGACGAGCTCGGCGGCGCCGTACACCTATCGGAGCCGGTGCGGCGCATCGCGTGGTCCGCGACCGATGCGCGCGTGGGCACCGACCAGGGCTCGTACGAGGCCGACGCCGTCGTGCTGGCGGTGCCGGCGAGCGTTACCGGCAAGATCGAGTTCGACCCGCCGTTGCCAGACGCGAAGCGCGCCGCGCTCGATGCGGTGGTG
>JBKPDA010000007.1:0-6012 GCA_046727635.1 Actinomycetota bacterium
GTCCACGGACCGCTCGCTCGACGTCAGCCAGACGAGCACAGGGGTGCCGGCCACGGCGTTCACGCACGTGGTCCACGAGGGCGGTTCGACCTTCATCCAGTACTGGTTCTACTACCCCGACTCGAACACCACCTGGGCCGCCTCCGACAAGGCCTACGCGGTCGCCACCTCGCCGCTCAACTTGGCTCACAAGCTCTGGGGCCAGATCCCCAAGGCCCCCCGCTATCCGGGACGTCACCACGACGACTGGGAGGGCTACCAGGTGCGCGTGGACGTGGACGGCAGCGCGCAGGTTCGCGCCACCGCGCACCACGGCTACCAGTGGTGCAAGCAGCGCCAGTGCCACAACCAGTGGGGCGACTGGACCGGCTGGACGCGCGTGTCACGCGGCAGCCACGCCGGGCACATCCCGCTGCGCACGAGCCTGCGCGGAGTGAGGCTGGGCGGCGGCTTCCCGTTCGTGTCCGGCGGCTACGACATCAAAGGCCCGGCCTATCCGGGCGTCGACGTGCACGAGCGCACCACGGTGGGCGTCGACCTGACGCTCGTCCCGCTCGAGCTGGTGGACCAGCGAGACGCGCCTCCGTTCGACAGCATCGCGCCGCCCTGGAGTAAGCCGGTCTACCGCAACCCGCTGAGCAACGCGACGTAGCGGCTCAGGCGGCCGGCCGCGGACTCGCGCCACGGCGCGAGTACGGGTGCTCACGTTCGCGGTCGCGCTCGCGCCGCTCCCGCATGAAGCGCACGAGGCCCTCGACGACAGGCGACACGTCCCCATGCCTCCAGACCAGCGCCACGGAGAGCATCGGTGGCGGCTCGATTGGAATCGCTACGAGGCCTCGCGGCAGCCCGGCGCGGACCATGCTGATGCCGCCCAGTGCGACGGCGTCGCCCTCGGCGTGGGAGACCCACGCCGGATTCAACGGTCCCGTGCCCATCCCCGGCGACTCGTACAAGCGCGGCTCGAAGCCCCCGAACGTGCGGCACATCGAGACCGCCCCCACCAGCGCGCTCGGCGCCAGCTCCCTGGGAGGGATCATCAGGCGCTCGTCGCGTAGGTCCGCGATTGTCAGTGACCGGCGCTTGGCGAGGTGGTGGCTAGGCCGCACGACCGCCGCCATCGGCTCGGTGATCATCAGCTCTGACTCCACGGTCTCGAGCTCGATGATCGAGGGCATCGCATGGCCGAGCACGGCGTCCAGCAGGCCCGCGTTCAGCTGCTCGACGAGCCGGTCGGTCACGGCCACCACACGGTCGATGGCGAGCTCGGGATAGCGGGCGGTGAGAGCGGACAGCGTCGGCATCACCGCGTGCTCGGCGAACACGGCCACGCCCAGGCGCAGCACGCCCACCTCGCCCTGCTCGATCAGGCGCACGCGCTGCACCGCTTCGTCGCGCGCGCTCAGCATCGAGCGGGCTCGGCCCAGCAGCTCCCTGCCGGCCTCCGTCACCTCCACGCGCTGGCGGTTGCGAACCAGCAGCTTCACGCCGATCGCCGCCTCCAGCTTCGCAATGGCCTGCGAGAGCGCCGGCTGCGAGATGTACAGCCGCGCCGCGGCGCGTCCGAAGTGGAGCTCCTCGGCGACGGTCACGAAGTAGCGCAGCTGGCGAAACTCGGTGGTCGCCGAGCCCCAGTCCGGCCGTTCCTCGCCCAGAAGCAGGGCGCGCTCTTCCAGCTCGGGAATCTCGGTCTCGGTCAAGCGGCAGGATTGTAACTGCGTGACGTGAGCGTCATTCACCGCCCTTATCACCGGGCCAGGAACGCGTATTGGACTCCCCGGCGGCGAGTCCGTAGGTTCGCGCCGGACTCGCGCGCTCCCCGCCGCGGGTCCACGTCTGATCCCAGAAGGAGAGCGAGCCCCAGCCGTGAGCCCGCGCAGGGTCTTCTACGAGCGAGGAGCGATGGTCCTCGTCATCGGGGCCCAGAGCGAGGTCGGCTCGACTTTGATCGGGGAGCTGCTGTCCAGACGGGAGTCGCCGCGGGCGTTTGTCAGTGCAGCCGAGCTGGGCGACGCGTCGTCACTCGACTCGGTCGACGTCGCGGTTGGCGATCTCGACGACCCGGCGTCGCTCGTGGAGGCGATGCAGGGGGTCGACCGAGTGTTCCTGCTGTCTGGTTCCACGCCGGATGAGGTCAGGCTGAACAGCAACGTCATCCGCGTGGCGAAGGGAATGGGCGTGCGGCTGGTGGTTCGCAGCTCGATCCTCGGGGCGGCTCCGTCGTCACCCGCCACGCTGATCGCCGATAACGGGCAGTGCGACCGCTACCTCGAACAGTCGCGCGTGCCGTACGTGATCCTGCGCCCGAACCTCTTCGCCCAGAGCGTCGTCCACACGACGATCCCATCGATCGACGCGGCGGGGCGCTTCTGCGTGAACGCCGGGTCGGCGCGGATCAGCCTGGTCGACGCGCGCGATGTCGCCGCCGCGGCCGCCGCCGTGCTCACGGAGTCGGGCCACGAGGGGCGCCACTACGACCTCACCGGACCCGAGGCGCTCTCCTACTCGGAGATCGCGCGGCGCTTAACCCGCGCGATCGGCTGGCCCACCACCTACGTCGACTGCCCGGACGAGGCGATGCGCGATCAGCTGCTTCAGCGGGGGATGGACGAGTGGCACGCGCAGGCGGAGGTCGAGCTGTTCGCGAACTTCCGGCGCGCGGGCGCGTTCGGGTATGCGTCGGCCGTAACGGAGTCGGTGGAGCGTCTCACCGGCGATGCCCCGCGGGACGTCGACGGCCTGATCGCGGAATGGTTGCCGGACCGCCCCGGAGCGGCGTAGGCGCTCTTACTTCCCTTCGGCGATCCGCGAGGCCAGCTCGATGAAGGTGCGCGTGCCGAACCCGGACGCGCCGTTGCCCACGTAGGTGAGGGCGGTGTTCCAAGCCGTGCCGGCGATGTCCATGTGGACCCACGGCCGGTCGTCCACGAACTGGCGCAGGAACTCCGCCGCGTAGCTGCTGGGCGCCTTGCGGGCCTCGGACGCGTTCGTGAGGTCCGCGTACTGGCCCTTGGTCAGCTCGAGGTACTCCGGGTGCAGCGGCATCCGCCAGCCCAGCTCGCCCGCGGTGTTGCCGGCCGCCTCCACCTCGCCGTACCAGTCGTCGTCGTTGGAGAACAGGCCCGCGTAGGTGGAGCCGAGCGCGACCACGATCGCGCCGGTGAGGGTGGCGATGTCGACGAGCCGCTCGGCGCCCTGGTCGACCGCGTAGGAGAGCGCGTCGGCCAGGATCAGACGCCCCTCGGCGTCGGTGTTGTTGATCTCGATCGTCTTGCCGTTCATCGCGGTCACGATGTCGCCCGGCTTCATCGAGCGGCCGCTCGGCATGTTCTCGGTCGAGGGAATGACCGCCGTGATGCGCACCGGGAGGTCGAGCGTGGCGATCGCGTCCATAGCCTCGATCACAGCGGCGCCGCCCGACATGTCGAACTTCATCTCGTGCATCTTCCCGGCGGGCTTGATCGAGATGCCGCCGGTGTCGAAGGTCACGGCCTTGCCCACCAGCGAGAGGTGCGGGCCGGTGGCGCCCTTGCCGGAGTAGCGCAGCACGATCAGCTGCGGCTCGGCGTACGTGCCCTGCGCCACTGCGGTCAGCGCGCCCATGCCCATGCCGCGGATGCCTTCGCGGCCGAAGCTCTCGAAGTCGAGGCCGTCGTGCGCGTTTGCCACCTCGCGCGCGCGGTCCGCGAGGAACTCCGGCGTGGCCACGTTCGAGGGCAGGTTCTGGAGATCGCGGGCCCGGTTCTGAGCCTCGGCGCCCACGCGCGCGCGGGTGACCGCTTCCGCGAGGTCGGCGTCCGCGGACGAGATCTCGAGCGACTCGACGCCGTCCGCCGGGTCGGACTCGTCGTCCTTCTTCGACTTGAAGCGGTCGAACTTGTAGAGCTTGAGGAGCGTTCCCTCCACCAGGCCGCCCGCCACCTCGGGGGTGGGTGTGGCCCAGGAAAGCGACCGGGTGCCGATCTCGGCGGCGCGTCCAGCGGCGCTCGCGGCCGCGATGCGCGCCTTCTCGGAGTCGAGCTCGTCGCGCTTGCCCAGCCCGGCGATGAGCACGCGCTGCGAGCCCACATGGGCGAGCGCGACCTTCTTCAGCGCCGGCTTCGCCTCCCCTGAGTCGACGAGCGCCTGCAGCTCCGGCTCGTCGAGCGATTCGCCTTCGAAGAGGCCAACGACCCGTGTGTCGGCATCGGTGTCCCGGGGCGCCCCCCGGCGGACGGTTACCCCAACGTCAGCCATCGGATGGCGCAGTCTATGAGACGGGACCGTAAGTAGAGTTGAAAGCCGCCCTCGACCAGGAGACAGAAGAGCAAATGCCAAAGACCGTGATCCTCGGCGCCGCCCGTACCCCGTTCGGGAAGATGGGTGGCGGACTCTCCACCCTCGACGCCACCGAATTGGGCGGCATCGCCATCGAATCAGCTCTCGAGCGGGCCGAGGTAAAGCCGGAGCAGGTGCAGCATGTGGTGTTCGGTCAGGTGCTCCAGGCCGGTCAGGGCCAGATTCCGAGCCGCCAGGCGCAGATCAAGGGCGGAATCCCCAAGGAGGTCTCGAGCGAGACCGTGAACAAGGTCTGCGCGTCGGGGCTGCGCTCGGCCGGCATCATCGACCAGGCAGTCCGGGCCGGCGACCTCGAGGTGGCCGTCGCGGGCGGCATGGAGTCGATGTCCAAGGCGCCGTACCTGCTCAAGGACGCGCGCTTCGGCTACCGGATGGGCGACGCCAAGGCGCTCGACGCCATGGTGCACGACGGGCTCACCAACCCCTTCACCGGCAAGCAGATGTTCGCCGAGGCCACCGAGGTGGGCGACGAGCTGGAGCTCACGCGCCCGGACCTGGACAAGTTCGCGCTGCGCAGCCACACGCTGGCCGTCGAGGCCACCGATGCGGGCCGCCTGCCCGAGGAGATCACGCCGGTCACGGTCAAGTCGAAGAAGGGCGACACCGTGGTCGAGATCGACGAGGCGCCGCGGCGGGACAGCAGCCTCGAGACGCTCGCGAAGCTGCCGGGCCTCGTGGGCAAGGAGGGAAGCCACACGGCGGGCAACTCGCCCGGTGTCAACGATGGAGCCGGGGCGCTCGTACTGTCGAGCGACGAGTGGGCGAAGGCGAACGGGCGCAAGGCGCTCGCCACGATCGTCGTCCAGGCGGCAGTGGCCGACGACTTCCCCTACCTGGCCCGTACGCCTGCCAATGCGACCAAGCTCGCGCTGGAGAAGGCGGGCCTGTCGATCGACGACATCGACCTGTTCGAGATCAATGAGGCGTTTGCCTCGGTGGCGGTCAACTCGATCCGGATGCTCGGCGTGGACGAGTCGAAGGTCAACGTGAACGGCGGTGCGATCGCGCTCGGCCACCCGATCGGCGCCAGCGGCGCGCGCATCCTCATGACGCTCGTGAACGAGCTGCGCCGCCGCGGCGGCGGGCTGGGCTGCGCGGCCATCTGCTCTGGCGGCGGCCAGGGCGACGCAGTAATCGTCGAAGTCAACGGCGGATAGCGCGCATGGCCGGAGACGGCGCGGGCACAGCAGCCGCCTTCTTCGACCTCGACAAGACGCTCATGGAGGGGTCGAGCGCATTCCAGTTCGGGCGCGCGGCGTACCGGCGCGGCATGATGAGCCGGCGCCAGCTTGCCCGCGACGTCTGGGCGAACATCAAGTTCCGGCTCGAAGGCGCCTCCGACGAGGCGACTGCCGAGCTGCGCGACCGCGTGTTCGAGTCGATCGCGGGCCAGCGCGTGAGCGACCTGGCGCGGCTCACCCCTGAGGTGCTCGCCGGCGTGCTGCCGCGGCTCTACCCGCAGATGCTGCACGTGGCGTGGGAGCACCAGGACGCCGGGCGCCCAGTGTTCATCGTCACCGCCGCGTCGCAGGAGATGGCCGGGATGCTCGCCCACGTGCTGCACTTCGACGGAGGCATCGGCTCGCGCTCGGAGGTGAAGGACGGCATCTACACCGGCCGGCCGGCGGGGCCGTTTACCTACCGCGAGGGCAAGGCCGAGGCGATCAGGCAGGT
>JBKPDA010000008.1:0-8464 GCA_046727635.1 Actinomycetota bacterium
CGGCATGCCCGAGCAGATCGCCTACAACGACGTGGTGGTCAGCCGAGTGCCGGGCCGCGGCCAAGCTGCTCTGAGCCTGAGCATCGACGGCGAGCTGCTCGTGCGCTACGCGAGCGATGGCGTGATCACGGCCACACCCCAGGGCTCGACCGCGTACGCGTTCGCGGCCGGCGGGCCGCTCGTGTCGCCGCGGGCGCAGGGGATGATCGTCATGCCCGACGCGCCGCACGGCCTCTTCAACCGCGCCGTCGTCCTCTCCGATGGCGAGCGCCTGGGCATCGAGGTGCTGCCCACCAGCGCGCCGGTCTCGATCGAGCGCGACGGTCAGCTGCTCGGCCACGCCGAGCCGGGCGCCACGCTCGAGATCCTCGCCCACCCCGATGCGGCATCCGTCCTGCGCGTCCATGCGGGCGGGTTCGCGGAGCGCGCCCGGCGCAAGCTCGGCATCACCGACCCGGCTGGACTAGCGGACTTCGACATGGCGGGCCATGAGCGCTAGCCCGGACTACGGCCTGGGAGGAAGGGTGGCGCTGGTAACGGGAGCCGGGTCCGGGATCGGCGCGGCCACCGCGGAGCTGTTCGCCGCGCTGGGAGCCCGAGTCGTCGCATCCGACATCGACCCGACGAGCGGGGCCGCGACCGTCGAGCGGCTGACCGGCGCGGGACACGACGCGGTGTTCCAGGCGGCTGACGTCACCGATGAGCAGGCGCTCGCGGCGCTCGTGGCGACCGCCGTGGAGCGCTACGGGCGCCTGGATTGCGCCGCCAACTGCGCGGGCGTGGGCGCCGGCGAGGCCATGACCCACGAGTACTCGGACGAGCGCTGGGACCGAGTCGTGGCCACCAACCTGCGCGGCACCTGGCTGGCGATGCGGCGCGAGATCGAGGCGATGCTCGCTCAGGGCGGCGGCGGCGCGATTGTGAACGTGGCGTCGACGCTGGGCCTGCGTGGCTCGCTTGTTGCGTCCCCATACAGCGCCAGCAAGCACGGGGTGCTGGGACTCACCCGCACTGCGGCCATCGAGTACGCGCAGGCGGGCATCCGCGTGAACGCCGTCTGTCCGGGCGCCATTGACACTCCGATGATGGACGAGACCTTCGAGCGCTTCCCCGGGTTCCGAGAGAGCCTGGTCGGGTTCGTGCCGATGGGGCGCATGGGCCGCCCCGACGAGGTGGCGGGCGCGATCGCCTGGCTTTGCTCGGACGCGGCGTCCTTCATCACCGGCGAGTCGCTCGCCATCGAGGGCGGCCTACTCGCGCGCTGAGCCGACGGCGCGGCGCTCGTCGGCGTCGCGAGTCTCGCGGATGAAGTCGCCCGCCAGCCGGATGGCGTCGACGGCCTCGGGCAGAAACGCCCAGAAGATGTGGAACACATGGGTCTCCACCGGGTAGAGGTCGAGGCGTGAGTCCACGCCGCACGCCCGCGCGTGGTCGTGCAGCTTCTGGGCGTCGTCCACCAGCGGGTCCGCCGTGCCGGCCTGGATGAGGAGCGGCGGGAACCCTGCCAGGTCCGCACCCAGGGGGTTCACCGAGGGATCGTCGGCGGGGTGCTCGCCGAGGTAGGCGGTGGCGGCGCCGCGAGCCTGCGCGAGCCGCTGCTCGCTGGCGGGATCGGCCTCGGCATCCGGCTCGGTGAGCGCAACGCGCAGGTCGGACCACGGGCAGAGCAAGACCGCTCCGCCGGGCAGCGGGAGCCGTTCCTCACGCAGGCGTAGCAGCAGCTGCATCACCAGGCCGCCGCCGCACGAGTCGCCGACCAGCGTCACACGCTCGGCCGGGGTGCGCGAGATCAGCCACGTGTACGCGCTCAGCAGGTCGTCGACCGCCGCCGGATAGGGATGCTCCGGCGCGAGGCGATACTCGGCGACGAGCACCCCTGTACCCGCGTCGCTCGCGAGAGCGCCGGCCAGCGCCTTGTAGCCGAAGGCCGACCCCATCACATACCCGCCGCCATGGAGGTGGAGGACGCTCACTGTGTCCTCGCCCGGAGGGGCGACGATGAGCCCGGGCACCCCGTTCGCGTTGGCCGAGCGAACGGCCACGCCATCGGGCGGGGAGAAGGACGCGAGCAGCTCCTCGTACGCGGCGCGTGCGCGTTCCAGGTCGCTCTTCGGGCCCCACAGGCTCTCGATGGGTGCCCACAGCCGGGCGGCGCGTTCGGCCAGCTCGCCGCTGAGCGCCTGCACCGACGTGACCGCCTCGTCAACCTCGCGGAGCAGGCGGCGAGCACGGTCCAGCAGCGCCTCGCCCGCGATCGTCAGCTCGACCCGGTGGGTCGAGCGCCGAAGCAGCTCGCATCCAACCAGCTGCTCGAGCGCGCGGATCTGCCGACTCAGCGCCGGCTGTGACACGTAGAGCGCCGCCGCCGCTCGGCTGAAGTTGAGCTCCTCCGCTACCGCCACGAACGCCCGCAGATGGCGCAGCTCGATCGCGTCCGCGGCCTTCGGGAACACCAGCAGCCGTCCCTCGTCTTCGCTCATGCGACGAGTATGAACGCCGCCCGCGTAGACGGTCATGCCGCTTGTGCACGACCGCCATGCGCCATCGGCCTTTCCCTTTTCACGCGCGCTGAGAGACCCTGCGGACGTGGCCTCGTTCCTTCCCGAACAGACGGCGCGACGGGTCGCGGAGCTGCACCTCCGCGGGTCTGCCGGCCGGCTGCCGACCCACATCGTGTGGCCGCGGTCGGGCGTCGAGACGCCTCCGGTGGCGGTGCTCTGCCCGGGCGGTGGGTCGATCGGAGACGGCCTGGAGCACGCCCTGTGCGCCGCCGGCCTGCTGCTCGTGAGGGTGCGGAGCGCGCGGTCCGCGGCCGACGTCAGCATCGTCGTCGAGTGGGTCGCCGATCACGGCGTCGAGCTCGGCGCGGACCCCTGCCGCCTGCTGGTGGCCGGCGCGGGGAGGGGCGCGCCGATGGCGGCGGCGCTGGCCGTCCATGTACGCGACCAGGGTTGGCCGCCGATCTCGCTTCAGGTGCTCGTCGATCCCGCGTCCGCGCGCTTCCCTGCGGAGGACCTCGCCCAAGTAGCGCCCGCGGTGATCGTGGGTCAGGGCGGCAAGCGGTACCGGGAGCGCCTGCGAGGGAGGGGCGTCCCCGTGGAGGAGCTGCGCGCCCTGCCCGATCTGGTCCCCTCCCTGCGGAGGACGCTCCGATGACGTTCCTCGAGAGGGAGCGCCTACGCGCGGCCCGGGCGGGGGACGAGCAGGCATTCGCATTGCTCGTCGCGCCCTACCGCCCGGAGCTCCAGTCGCACTGCCGGCAGCTGCTGGGATCGAGCCACGACGCCGAGGACGCGGTCCAGGATGCGCTGCTGCGCGCCTGGCGCTCGCTGCGGGGGTTCGAAGGTCGTGGCTCACTGCGCGCCTGGCTGTACCGCATCGCCACCAACTGCGCGATGACGATGCTCAGCCGACGCAGCTCGTCGATGGTGCCGGTCGAATCGGAGACAACCATGCTGACCGAGAGCGAGCTGGGGCCGCCGCCGGCGACGCCGGAGACGAGGGTCGAGCAGCGCGAGGTGGTCGAGCTCGCCCTGGTCGCCGCCCACCGGCAGCTTCCGTCACGGCAGCGCGCGGTGCTGATCCTGCGCGAAGCGCTCGACTTCTCCGCCTGCGAGGTGGCCGCGTCTCTCGCGACCACCACCACCGCGGTGAACAGCGCCCTGCAGCGCGCCCGCGCGACGGTGGCGGAGCGGGCAGCCGAGCCCGACAGGTTGCCGGCCCCGGCACGGCTGGCCGACGCGCGTCTTCGACGGCAGGTCCAGCGTTACGCCGAAGCGTGGGCGCACGCCGACGTGGACGGGCTCGTGGCGATGCTCGCCGAGGACGCCGCTTGACCGGCTTCAGCGATCACCGAGGATCACGAGGTCGAGGTCGGGCAGGCGGTCCGGATCGGCGATCAGGTCGATCGCGGTGATCTTGCCGCCGCTCGTGGTGAAGTCGTAGACCACTCGGAGCTCGCCGCCCGGCATCCAGACCGCCGCGGCCTCGCCGTCGAGGAGTGCGCGCTTTGCGCCGCGGGCGACTCGCGAGAACGCGGCGACCTGCTCCGCGCCCCGGGTCTCCTTTGCCGCGCCCAGCCTGACGGCTTCCTGATCGGCGCGGAGGACGATGTCCGGATCGAGGAGGGCGAGCAGCGCCTCGAAGTCGCCATTTCGGGCCGCGGCCAGAAAGGCGTCGACGAGCGTGGATTGGCGGAGGCTGTCCGCTTGCGTGGTCGTCTCCGGCCGTTGCACGCGCGCCCGAGCGCGGCTGGCGAGCTTGCGGGTGGCCTCTGGGCTGCGGTCGACGATCGGGGCGATCTGATCGAACGGGATTGCGAACACGTCGTGCAGGACGAACGCGACTCGCTCGGCGGGCGTGAGTGTGTCGAGCACCACCAGCAGTGCCAGCCCAATCGAGTCGCCGAGGAGCGCCTCGTATTCCGGATCGGACTCGCCCGAAACGGCGACCTGCTCGGGCAGGTCCGGGTCGGCGGTCGGCTGGGGCCGCGACCGCTGCGCCTGGAGCCTGTTCAGGCACACGCGGGAGACGACTGTCGTGAGCCAGCTGCCGAGGTTGTCCACGCCGCTGGTGTCCGCGCGGCTGAAGCGAAGCCACGCCTCCTGGACGGCGTCGTCGGCATCGCTCGCGGAGCCGAGGATCCGGTAGGCGATCGCCCTGAGGCGACCCCGGTTCTCCTCGAAGCGCTCCGCGAGCCAGTCGCCGTCCGTCATGTCGTCATCTAGACCGATGGAACGGCGCGAGTGTGACGGACCGCGGTCTCGGCGGCGAGCTCGCGAGCCGTGCCATCCCGCGCGATGTCGAGGATGAGCACGAGCAGGTTTGCGCCCGCCGTCGCCCCGACGATCGTCGTGAACACCGCGAACAGTCCCGCAGCGACGTTGAACCCGCGCAGCCCGCCTATGAGCGCGCCTCCGAGCGCGGCCGCGAAGCCCGCGGTCTTGGTCCGGGACGGCCGGTCGCGGCGGACCCAGGCCCAGTAGATCCCGAGGCCGACCGGCACACCGGTCGAGCCGACGCCGAGCAGCTCGTTGTCCAGCGGCACGTTCAGTGACGCCGTGAGCACCACCAGCGCGCCAATGAACCAGCCGCCGAGGCCGAGCACGATCGGGTACAGCGACCGCACGGCGGCGCTGCTCTTGCGTCCGAGGCCGCCTCGCTTGTGCACGCGCCACGGCAGCACCAGCACCGACACGAGCGTCAGAGCCACGAAGGCAACCATCACCGCGAGGATGATCTTGGCGAACTCCGTGTGCGATCCCGAAGGCGTGAAGTCCACGCTGCGGAACCTGTAGAGCGACTCGTCGACCTTGCCGCTATCGAGGTAGCCGTTGATCAGATTGCTTCCCGCCGCCGGCTGGTAGGCCCAGAAGTCGTCGCTGTGGCCGAGACCGGGGAGCACAACCTGGTGGCCGTTCGGCAGATGCGGCAGCAGCTCGCGCGTGGCGTTCTGCGGCGGGGTGGCGAAGTCGAGCTGGCCGCCGATCATGAGCGTCTCGACGTTCGAGTCCTGGACGCGGGTGTACTCGTTCTCATCCGGGCTCGCCGGCCACGCGTCGAGGATCCGCCCGCCGGCCCAGATCAGGTCGGTGCCGGGACTGCCGATCACCGATCCGCGGTCGGCGTGGGTGGCGAAGAAGCGGCGGGCGTAGGCGGCGTCGCTCCGCCCCACAGCGGCCACGTCGCCCCACAGCTGCGCGCGCGGGAAAGCCATCTGCGCCATCAGCGACAGGAACCACGCGCCGCTTGCGTCGCCCTTGTTCGCGGACAGCAGGCTGTCGATCGTCATCGGCCCCGAGAGCGGCCCAGCGCCGTCGGTGGTCGCGTTTATCAGGCCGAAGAACGCGGCCGCCTTGACGTTGCCCTTCTTGATCGGCAGGAAGCCCCAGTGGCCGGGAACGTGCCCGAACGCGTGCTGGAGCGAGGCCGCGAGGTCAGGCGTGCGGCTCCGGCACGACGCGTCCTGCGCGCAGAGCGCCGCGTAGCGTTGGATCTGCTCGCCGGTCGTCTTGGCGTCCCAGAGGAAGGCGCCGGGCGGGTTCACGCCGATCATCACCGAGCGCTCGATGCTCCGCGGGTAGCGCCACGAGTAGATCAGCGCCGTGCGCGTGCCCGCGCTCTCGCTGATGAGGTCGATGCGCCCGTAGCCGAGCGCGCGGCGGGCCGCCTCGAGGTCGTCCACTCGCTCGGGGAGCGTGTAGCCGGCGAGGTCGACTCCCTCGCCCTGAAGGCGATGCGCGCATGACTTGAACGCCGCCGCGTCGGCGGCATACGACTTGGGGCTGAGGAAGTCGCGCGCATGCGAACGGGACGACGCCACTTCGGGGCAGTCGAGCTTCGAGGAGCCGTCCACACCGCGGTAGCCCACGAGCACCACGTCGTGGCCCGCCGCGAAGCGGCTCGCCATGGCGAACTTCATGTTGGACAGGCCGGGTCCGCCCTCGAGCCGGAAGATGGGCGCTTCCGGGAGCGGCGAACGAGCCCGGATGCGAGTGACCGGCAGCGCGATCAGGCGCGAGTCCGGGTTGTGTCGGTTCTCCGGCACCACCAGCGTGCCGCAGTCGGCGGCGTAGCTGCCGTCGTCCGTGGCGTAGCTGCAGTCCTTCAGGGTGAGCTGTCCGGCGTGCGCCCCGGCGGGCACCGACACCGTCTCGGTGTGGTGCCCGAACCGGAGATACGCAAGGCCGGACACTGCGATTGCGATCAACACCAGCGCGGCGATTCGCGCGGCACTGAAGGGCTTGGGAGTCAGGTTCTTCATGGCTCAGCCCTTCGCGACCAGCGACAGCACGACCGCGAAGAGGACGACGCTCTGTGCGCTGTGCACGACGATCCCGATGAGAGCGCTGCGATAGCGCTTCGACGGGTACGCCAGGAAGAACGAGTCGAGCAGCGTGGCGGGGATGGCCCACGGCATATGCAGGTGGTAGAAGGCGAAGAGCACGCCGTTTGCGAGCCAATCCCGCCGGCCGAACGCGCCGTTCATACGGGGGAGCAGGTAGCCGCGGAAGAGCAGCTCCTCGCCGAGCACGGTGTTGAAGATGAAGAGCGCGACGAGGACGGCGAGCCAGCCCCAGGCTCCCGCCAGGAAGACGTGGCCCGCGTGCGACGAGAGGAACGTCCCGAAATCGCGGCCCGCGGGGGCCGCCGGCCCGGGCAGCAGCGCCTCGATGCCGAAGCCCAGAATCAGCGGCAGGACGATCAGCCACAGCAGCCCTCCACGGCGCCCTGTCTTCGGAGAACGCGGAGCGCGCAGCCAGAGCGCGTCGCGGAGCACCGACAGGCGGAGCGTTCCCTGCTCACGTGCAACGAGGATCATCGTCAGCGCGAACTGCCAGATCAGCCCGCCGGTCAGCGTGATGATCAGGGCGCGGACGAGACGGTTCGAGCCGCTCATCTGATCGGCGAGCAGCGGCGACACGACCCAGGCGAGCAGTGCCATCGGCAGAGCTGCTGCGGCCCAGACGCCGATGATGCCGCGGAGGCTCAGTTGAGGGATCGCGCGCGCCTTCGAGTCAGGCCTCGTGGTCGCGGCGGAGGGCACGGCGATGCGGCTGGTGAACGCTTCCATGAGCTGTCCTTTCCGGGGGGTCGAGTCCATGCCGCGACGCTAAGTCCGGGGTGGCCCCAGGTCGTCGTCGGAAAGCAGCGTTCGCGCTCCTCCCAGCGGACGATTTCGGGTCCTACCTTGGTAGGACGCGCGGGTCTCGTGGGTGGGGTACGTTCAGCCCGTGAGCAGAATCTGGCCGCTCGCTCGCAGGTACGGACTCGACGCACTGATCGTGATCGTGGCGCTTGAGAGCGCGCTCGAGGTGGCGCTCAGGAACGACGCGTCGGGCGCGCCGGGCACGTCGCTCTGGTTCACCGTTCCGGCGGCAGCCCTCGTCGTGCTGCCGCTTCTCGCACGCCATCGCTTTCCGTTTGCCGCTCCCGCCGCGCTATGGCTGCTGGCCGCGGCGCTGTCGTTCGTCGACGGGCGGCTGATCGTCTTCCCGGCCGGCCTCTTCGCCGCCGGCATGGTCGCGGCATTGCTGCTCGGCAACCTGCGCGACGGGGTTCAGGCCCGCGTCGGGCTGGCGATCGTGGTTGGGGCCGCGGTGATCATCGTCTACAACGACCCGAGCCACGCCGGCGGAGAGTTGATCTTCACCCCGATCCTGTTCGCGATCGGCTGGCTCGCCGGCTTTGCGCTTCACGAGCGGGCCGAACAGGCAGAGGCCGCGGAGGTCCGCGCGACTCAGGCCGAGCTCGAGCGCGACGCGGCGGCTCGTATTGCGGTGGCTGAGGAACGTGCGCGAATCGCGCGCGAGCTGCACGACATCGTGGCCCACGCCGTCAGCGTGATGGTGCTCCAGGTGGGAGCCTTGCGACACAGAGCCGACGCCGAGCACCGCGAGGTGCTCGAGGGCGTGGAGAAGACAGGCCGGACGGCCCTTGTGGAGATGCGCCGCCTGCTCGGCGC
>JBKPDA010000009.1:0-4716 GCA_046727635.1 Actinomycetota bacterium
GTCGAGCTGTTCGCCGTTCAGGGGCTCGCCGTCGAGCCTGACCCCGCCCTGCGCCAGCAGGCGCCTGGCCTCGGCTCCGGAGACGCCGAAGTGGTCGCGGATCAGCGCCGGCAGGTGCACCGGGTCGTCGGCCGGCAGCGAAGCCTCCTCCACCTCGTCGGGCAGTGCCCGCTCCACGTGCAGGCGGTCGAAGTGCTCCTCGGCCTGCCGCGCCGCGTCCTCGCCGTGGTAGCGGGCGGTTATCTCGCGCGCGAGGGCGCGCTTCGACTCCACGGCCGGCCGGTCCGGGTCGAGCGGGCGGTCGAGCAGGAGCTCGTAGTAGGTGCCCATCGCCTCGTCCGGGACCCGCATCAGCTTGCCGAAGATCTCGTCCGGCGGATCGGTGATGCCCACGTAGTTGCCGAGCGACTTGGACATCCGCTGGACGCCGTCGATGCCGGGCAGGATCGGCATCGTGAGGATCGATTGGGGCTCCACGCCATAGGCCTGCTGCACCTGGCGCCCAAGCAGCAGGTTGAACTTCTGGTCAGTGCCGCCCAGCTCCACGTCGGCCTCGATCGCGACCGAGTCGTAGCCCTGAAGCAGCGGGTAGAGCAGCTCGAGGACCGAGATCGGGTCGCCGGCGCCGTAGCGGTTGGCGAAGTCGTCGCGCTCGAGGATCTGCGCCACCGTCGCTGTGCGGGCGAGGCGAAAGAGGTCCTCAGCGGGCATGTCGAGCCACTCGCCGTTGTGGCGCACCTGCGTGCGCTCCGGGTCCAGGATCTTGAGCGCCTGCTGGCGGTAGGTCTCGGCGTTGCGGTCGATCTCCTCCGGGGCGAGCTGTGGGCGCGTGGCGGAGCGCCCGCTCGGATCGCCGACCCGGCCGGTGTAGTCGCCGATGATCAGGATCACGGTGTGGCCCAGGTCCTGGAACTCGCGCAGCTTCTGAAGCACCACGGTGTGTCCGAGGTGAATATCCGGTGCCGTGGGATCGATGCCCAGCTTGACGCGCAGCGGCCGGCCTTCCGCCAACTTGCGCTCCAGAGCGCCCTCGGGCAGGGCGTCCACGGCATTCCGGAGCAGGAAGCTGGCCCCCGAGGCCTCCGGTTCCGTCACGGTCGCAATGCTAGACTCCCGCCCCCGTCGGACGGAGCTAGAAGCGTGCCGCCGCGCCGTCCTCAGGGGACCACCGGTCGCCCTACACGTCAATGCCGGATTCGACGCCGATAGCCCTGGGGCCAGACGCCGCAATCGCCGAGCCGGTGGAGCTCAGGAAGCGCTCCTCCCGCAACGGTGACGGCACGCGCGCGTCCAAGCCCAAGCTGAAGAAGCTCCGGCTCTTGCTGGTGCTGATGGGCCTGGGGCTCCTCGCCTTCATCTCGCTCCTGTTCGGGATGCTGATGGCGGTGGCGAAGGAGATTCCGTCGCTCGAGAACAGCGCCCAGTTCCGCGTCGCGCGCAACTCCACGATGCTGGCCTCGAACGGGGCCCCGATCGCGCGCCTGACGGGCAACGAGAACCGCATCCTGATCGACCCTGGCGAGATCTCGCCGATGATCAAGAACGCGGTGATCGCGATCGAGGACCGCCGCTTCTACCAGCACCACGGCGTGGACCTGAGGGGTATGGCGCGCGCGGCCTTCGCCGACCTCACCCACCACGGAACGGTGCAGGGCGGCTCCACGATCACCGAGCAGTTCGTGAAGAACGCGCTGGCGGCGCAGAACAAGCGCACCGTGTTCGAGAAGCTGCGTGAGGCGGCGCTGGCCTACCACCTCGAGCGCCAGTGGTCCAAGGAGAAGATCCTCGGCGAGTACCTCAACACCATCTACTTCGGGAACGGCGCTTACGGGATCGAGTCGGCCATGCGCACCTACTTCGGCGGCCCGCGCACCGCGTACGACCCGAACGAGCGCAAGGCGGCGAACGCCACACCCGCGCAGGCAGCGCTGCTGGCCGGGATGATCGCCTCGCCCAGCGGCTACAACCCGGCCACCCACTACGCCGCGGCCCTGCAACGGCGCAACCTCGTGCTGCAGCGGATGCTCCAGCAGCAGATGATCAGCCCGGGCCAGTATCAGGACGCGATCATCCAGGCGCTTCCCACCGAGCAGACCATCAACCCACCGCGGCCCGACTCGAACCAGCCCTACTTCTCCACCTGGGTCACGCAGCAGCTCGTGGACCGCTTCGGCGCCGCGCGGGTCTTCGGCGGGGCCCTACGAGTGAAGACGAGCATCGACCCGGCGCTCCAGCAGGCCGCGACTCAGGCGATCAGCCAGCGGCTCGCCGGCATCGGCCCGACGGCCTCGCTCGTGGCGATCGACAACCGCACCGGTGAGGTCAAGGCGATGGTCGGTGGCACCAACTTCGAGACCCATCCGTTCAACATCGCCACGAGCGGTCACCGCCAGCCCGGCTCGGCGTTCAAGCCGTTCACGCTGGTCGAGGCCCTGGAGCAGGGCGTCAGCCCGTCCAGCGTGTGGACCTCTGCGCCTGTCACGTTCAACGTGAGTAAGCGCGAGAGGTTCCCCGTCCACAACTTCGAGGACAAGTACTCGGGCTCGATCTCGCTGGCGAACGCGCTGGCATACTCGGACAACACGGTGTTCGCTCAGGTGGGCATCAAGGTGGGCGTCAAGAAGATCGCACGACTGGCCAACCGGATGGGTCTGCACACCAGGGTGTCCACCAACCTGGCGATCACGCTGGGCGCGCTCAAGGAGGGCGTGAACCCGCTCGAGATGGCGTACGCGTACTCGACGATTGCAAACGACGGCAAGCGCGTGACCGGCTCGCTTCCCGCTTGGAAGAACGGGCCTGTGGCGATCGACGAGGTGCGGTCCGGCGACAACAAGAAGGTGATCGCGAAGGACAAGCGGCGCTGGATCCAGGTGGTGCCCACGGCGGTCGCTCAGGAGGCCAAGCTGCTGATGCACGGCGTGGTGACACACGGGACGGGCACGAGGGCCAACCTGCCGAACGACTTCGTTGCCGGCAAGACCGGCACCACCGAGAACTACGGCGACGCCTGGTTCGTGGGCTTCGACGACCACTACACGGTGGCCGTGTGGGTGGGCTACCCGGACAAGCTCATCCCGATGAAGACGCTGTGGGGCGGCAAGCCGGTGGAGGGCGGCACCTACCCGGCGACGATCTGGCATGACTTCATGGTCAGCGCGCTGAACATCCTGCACCAGCGCAACCCGAAGAAGAACAAGCTGGACTTCACGAATACCGGGTCCACGCTTCCGTCCCCGTCGTATGGCACGTCGACGCCGTCGTCGAGCGGCGGCACGGGCGGCGGGGGCGCGGGCACGAACCAGAAGTCGTCAGGGCAGCAGGACAGCACGAAGAACAAGACCGACAACGCCGGCGGGGGTGGCGGTGGCGGCAATCAGGGCAACAACACCCCCAGCAGCGGGCAGACCCCGTCGCAGCAGAACACGCCCGCGCCGACGCAGAACGGCACGGGCGGCGCCGGCACCGGCGGCGCCGGCGCTCCGACCGGCTAACGCGCCGCGGCGGCGGTCGAGCGCGTCGCGCGCATCTCCGCGGGCCACGGGCGCGACACAGAGCGGCTGCGCGGATCGCAGAAGCGCCAGGGGAGGTCGGCCGCCTTCGTGATGCCGATCCGCTCGCCGATCGCGAGCTTCGACGGACGGTCGCCGTTGGCCGGGGGCAGCAGCTCGATCGGCCCCTCGCCGAGCAGTGAAGCGTCGTTCAGGTCGAGACCGATGCCGAGCGCCTGCGTGAGCTTGCCTGGCCCTGAGCAGAGGTCGTGCAGCTCGTGGACGCCGCGGCGCTCGCGCATCAGCTCGATGCCGTCGACCGGCTCGAGCGCCCTGATGAGCACCGCGGCGCCCATGCCCTCGGGCTCGCAGACGGCATTCAGCAGCGCGTGGACGCCGTACGAGAAGTAGACGTAGGCGCGCCCGGGTGGGCCGAACAGCACGCGCGTGCGATCAGTTAGGCCCACGAACGCGTGACAGGCGGGCTCCTCCATGTGGTAGCTCTCCACCTCGACGATCCGTCCCGCGGTGTCGCCGTGGCGCACGGTGCAGCCCACGAGATCGCGGGCCACGTCATGCACCGAGCGGTCGTAGAAGGCGTAGTTCACGTGACCGCCTCAGCCAGCACCTCGCGGGCGCGCTCGATCTGCTCGCGCACGCGCGGAAGCGACGTGCCGCCCTCGGACACCTTCGACTCGAGCCACGCGCCCTCCGCGAGCAGCTCGTGGTACCCCGGCACGAGCTCCTGCGCTTGACCGCGCACCTCGTCCTCGCTCAGCTGTGACAGCTTCTTGCCGTTGTCGATCGCGTAGCGGACCAGGCCGGCCACGATGCCATGCGCCTCGCGGAAGGGAACGCCGCGGCGCACCAGCAGGTCGGCTATGTCCGTGGCAGCGGGGAACTCGTCGGCCGCCGCGGCGGCCAGCCGCTCGCGCCGGAACGTGATCCCGCGCAGCATCTCGGTGGCGGCCGCCACGGTGAGCTCGAGGGTGTCCACCGCGTCGAACAGCCGCTCCTTGTCCTCCTGGAGATCCTTGTTGTAGGTGAGCGGCAGGCCGTGTAGCACGCCATGGAGGCCGACGAGGTGCCCCGCCACCCGGGGCGCCTTCGCCCGCAGCAGCTCCGCGGCGTCCGGGTTCTTCTTCTGAGGCATGATGCTCGAGCCGGACGCGAACGAGTCGGAGACCTCGCAGAAGCCGAACTCCTCGCTCGACCAGAGCACGAT
>JBKPDA010000010.1:0-7600 GCA_046727635.1 Actinomycetota bacterium
CCGCTCCCGCCAGCGCTTCGGCCGCCTCGAGCACCGCCGCTCGGGCGTCTTCCGGCTCCAGGACCGCGGCGTCGCCCGCCTCCTTCAGGATCTCGCGGGCCAGCCAGTCGTTGCCTGCGTACTGCAGCTCGACGATCACAGCGCCGTCCTTCAGCTCCTCCACCACGCGCCGGTCCTCGCGGGCCCAGCGAGCGCGGTCGGGCGCGATCCACACGCGCGCGGTGCGGGACGCGGGCACCTCGCCGGTGCGCGCCCAGGCGGGCACGTCCGGATTGATGTCGGGCCGCGGCTCGAACTGCTGGTCCGTGATGCGTGCCTCCTTGATCCGGTCGAGGCGGAAGCTACGCGACTCGTCCTTCGCCGGGTCCCACGAGTGCACGTACCAGCCCTCGGCGCCGTTCAGGAGGTGGTACGGCTCGATCCGCCGCCCGGCGGTGAGCTCGTCCTCGTTCTCCTTGTAGTAGTCGATCTCGAGGATGCGGTTGTCGGCGATCGCCTTGCTCACCACGCCGGCGATGCTCGCGTCGTCGCCCGCCGCGGTGGTGATTTGCAGGCCCTCGCGCGCGGGGTCCTGGCCCAGCGCCTTCACGATCTTCTGCCGCGAGGAGGCCAGCGAGCCCTCCGGAATGTGCTCGCCCAGGAGGTCGATTGCCGCGACCAGGGCCTTGGCCTCGAGCGGCAGCAGGCGCGCCGGCTTGGCGAAGTTGTCGCCGTAAGGCTCGGGGTCCACCTCGATCGTGTCGCCATGTACTTCGGCGTAGAGCACGTAGCTGCCGCCGCCGAAGTTCACGACGTTCAGCACGTCGATGTCCTCGCGCAGCTCTTCCTCCGTCACCTGCAGGGCGTCGCACACGTCCAGCACCTGAAGCAGCTCGGCGCTGCGCGCCGCGTCGATCAGGATTCCCGCGAGCGTGACGAGGCGGGCGAAGCGCTCCGGGCGGATGGGAGTCTCGCGCTTGCCGTTGGTGTCCAGCTCTTCCGCCGGCTCGGGCTTGCGCCGCGCGGCGGGTGCCACCTCTGGACCGGTCGAGTGGCGCTCCACGATCAGGGCAATCCGCTCGCTGGCCTCCGCCGCGAGCTCCGGCGGCTCGAGGATGCGCGCCCGCTCGCGTAGGCCGAGCACCCACGAGAGGACTGCGCGCGGGTCCGCGTACTCGGTCTCGAAGATCACGCCGTCGCCCTCGGGGCCGGGCTCGGTCTTGCCGGCATGGCCGAAGTGGCGTTGCACGAGCCAGTCGATCTTGCTGGCGATCCACACCCGCGCCGTGCCGACCGGGTCGCCGAGCTGCCAGTCGGTGCGCGTGGCGTAGATGCGCGGGTCGAACTCCTCGGGGGGCGGGAAGTCGTGCTCGGCCTTCGACGAGTAGCCCACCTTGCCGCGGATGCGCGACAGGCGGAACACGCGCACGTCGTCGCGCTCATGCGAGTGGCCCACGAGGTAGAACTGCCCGCCGCGGAACAGCAGGTGGTAGGGGTCGACCTTGCGCGACTCGCGGGCGTCGCGGCCCATCGTGTAGTAGTCGAACAGGATGGTTTTGCGGCGGAAGATCGCAGTCTCGATCTTCGACAGCCGCTGTGAGAGCTCGCGCCCGCCGGCCGCGGCGGTCACCCCAAGCGCCACCGAGCGGTGCTCCGGCGCCGACAGCGGCGACGGCTTGCCCCACGAGAGCTGCTGCAGCGCCAGCCGGAGCGGCTCCGCATAGGCAAACTCGCCGTCGAGCAGCGACAGGGCCGTGCGCAGGGCGCCCAGCTCCGAGTCGGTGAAGTTGATCGGCGGCAGGTAGAAGTTCTCGGGCGGCAGCGAGTAGTTCTCGGCCTCGTAGTAGCCCTCGGCCGGCTTGTCCACCTTCAGCTCGATGCCGAGCGATTCGAGCTCGGCGCGGTCGGCGTAGAAGCGGCGCGCGAAGGCGTCGTCGTTCATGCCGGAGTAGCCCTCGACCTCGCGCTTGATCTCCAGCGCGGTGACCGGCCGCCGCTCCGCCATCAGGAACGAGATCAGCGACAGCTGACGGATCAGCTTCTCAGTGTCCTTCGCCATGCCCACCGCAGGATATGTGGTGGAGGGCGCCGGTCAGGTGTGCCGGCGGCGCCGACGACCGGATTGAAACACGCTGTTTGCGGGGTTGTGGCCTAAGCCGCTTCGCGTGACGCGAAGTACGCCGAGCCGCTCAGGGCGCGGTCGAAGCCCGACCAGCGCTCGCCGTCGGCGAGGCTCTTCTCGATGCGGTCGAAGCTGCCGAGGCGGCCGCCCAGGTTGTCGACCATGTGCACCAGCGTGGCCTCGCGGGTGCAGGGGACGACCGGGCTGCCGTGCTCCAGCTGCCCGTGGTGTGACAGGACGATGTGGAGCAGGGCCTCCGCGGTGTCCGCCGGGAAGCCGGCGATGTCCTCGATCAGGCGCCTCACGAGGTAGTAGCCGAGCGCGATCTCGCCCTGGAGCTTGCCGGTGTCGGTGAGCTCGATCGCCCCGGCCTCGCAGGCGTAGGCCTCGATCTTGCCGATGTCGTGGAGCAACGCCCCGGCAACCGCCACGTCGCGGTCGATCCCCGGGAAGGTGGCCGACAGCGCGCTGACGCCCTCGGCCACCGAGAGGCAGTGCTCGAGTAGCCCGTGCCGGTAGGCCTGGTGGTAGTACTTGGCCGCGGGGGCGTCGCGCCAGCGCTCCCAGATCGACGACCCCTCGGCGAAGCAGCGCTCGAGCAGCTCACGCAGGAACGGGTCCTGCATCGTGCCCACGAGGCTGCGAAGGTCGGCCACCATTTGATCGAGCGGGCGAGAAGGCCCCTCCTCGAGCAGCAAGGGGTCGTACTCACCGGGCTCGGCGGCGCGCAGCGAGCGCACGGTCAACGATGAGCCGTAACGCTGGTCCACGCAGAAGTTCCCGATCACCCGCACGACCCCGCCCGGGGGGCAGCGCTCGTAGAGCTCGTCGACGCCGTCCCACACCACGCCCTCGACGGTGCCTGTGACGTCGCCGAGCTGCAGCTTCAGGAACGCCTCGCCGTTCTTCTTCTGCCGGCGCACACGCTCCCTGACTGCGAAGACGGAGTCGACGGTCTGCCCGTCGACGAGGTCGCGGACGAAGAGCTTTGCGGCGATGAGGGTCTGTTGCTCCATCGGATTTCCACCGTAGTTGCGGGTGCGGACGGTACGCTGCCCGCATGCCCGACCGCTATCCCCACGTGCTCGTGGCCGGCGGCACCGGCGCGCTCGGCACCGCGGTGATCAGCGAGCTGCTGGGCTCGGGCTACCAGGTGACCGCCACGTGGGTGGTCCCCGAGGAGCGCGACCGAGTGCAGCAGGACTTCCCGGAGGGGAGCGGCCTCACGCTGGTGCAGTCCGATGTAACGGACGAGCTGGCCGTGTTCCAGCTGGTGGAGGACCTGGACAAGCTGGGCGCAGTGGTGAACCTCGTCGGCGGCTACTCGGCGCCCGGCAAGGTGCACGAGTCGAGCATCGACGACTTCGAGGCCATGCTGCGACTCAACCTCCGGCCAGCCTTCCTACTCGCGCGCCTGGCGATCCCGCGCCTCGTGAACGCGGGCGGCGGCTCGTTCGTGTGCGTGTCGGCGCGGCCAGCGCTGCGGCCGTTCGGCGGTGCAGCCGGGTACGTGACCGCCAAGGCGGGCGTGCTCGCGTTCATCCAGGCGCTCGATGCCGAGTACCGCGCCGAGGGCGTGCGCTGCAACGCGATCCTGCCGAGCGTGATCGACACGCCCGCCAACCGCCGGGCACAACCGGACGCGGACCATTCGAAATGGGTCCCGCCGCAGGAGATCGCGAAGGTGATTCGCTTCCTGGTGTCGGACGACTCGCAGCCGACGAGCGGCGCCGGGATTCCGGTTTACGGCCGCGCCTAGACGGGTCCGCTCGCGGCCAGCTCGGCCACGATCTGCTGGGCGCCCGTCAGCTGGTCCGACCCGACCTCGAACTGCCAGCTGCTTCCGTCGGCGAAGTCGATCTGGAGCGCACCCGCCTTGTCCACCGCGGCGGATCGGATCTCGGGCCGGGGGCGGGAGGCGGCGGCCTCGTCGGTGGCCTTCGGCTTGCGCAACAGGCTCCGCTTGGCCCGGAACACGACCAGTTCGCGCGGGAACACGGACAGGTAGCCGAGGCCGTCTTCGCCGACGACGAATGCTCCCGCGATGGCTTCCCCTGGCTGCGGCATGGCCCTCCTTGGGACCGCACGCTACCTCAACCGGTCAAATTCTCGATGTCCATCCGCTCGACCAGCCCGTCGCGGAGCGTGTACACGTGCACCACCTCACGGTCGGCGAGGAGCTCGCCCTCGGGAGTGCGCACCACCTGGTGCACGTCGATCGCCAGGCGGCCGTCGTCCAACGGCCTGAAGCCGACCGGGTCGACCTGTGAGTCGATCTGCTTGAACTGCCGCGTCCAGTACTCGCGTACGGCCGCGTGCCCGTGCTCGCGGCCGCCCTCCATCCCGTTCGGCCAGTCCACGTCGGGATGCATGCCCGCCAGTGCTCCATCGATGTCGCGGGCGTTGAAGGCTGTGTAGAGGTCGCGGAAGAACTGCTCGTAGATGGCCCGAGCATAGGCCCTCCCAGCGGACTCTCAGCCCGGCTTAAGCGCGGGTGCAGGGGTCGGGCCGAGTCTGACCCCATGAACTCGAACCCCCAGCAGCTCGACGTCGAGGTCGTGGTCCCCGTCTACAACGAGGAGGCCATGCTCGATCGCAGCATCCGCCGCCTCCACGCCTTCCTGGCCAAGAGCTTTCCGTTCAGCTGGCGAATCGTGATCGCCGACAACGCCAGCACCGACGGCACGCTGAAGATCGCTCGGCGGCTCGCCGACTACTTCCCCGGCGTGGACCTGCTGCACCTGGAACGCAAGGGGCGCGGACTCGCGCTCCGGTCCGCCTGGTCGGCAAGCGACGCGCGCGTGGTCTGTTACATGGACGTGGACCTCTCCACCGACCTGCGCGCGCTGCTGCCGCTGGTGGCCCCGCTGCTCTCCGGCCACAGCGAGGTGGCGATCGGTACGCGGCTGGCGCGCGGCTCGCGCATCGTGCGCAGCGCGAAGCGCGAGCTGATCTCGCGCTCCTACAACGGCATCCTCAGGCTCGCGCTGAGGGCCGGCTTCACCGATGCGCAGTGCGGCTTCAAGGCTGCCCGCACCGACATGCTGCGCGAGGGACTGCTCGACGACATCCGCGATGACGGCTGGTTCTTCGACACCGAGCTGCTCGTGCTCGCCCAGCGCCGCGGCCTGCGCATCCACGAGGTGCCGGTGGACTGGGTGGAGGACCTCGACTCGCGCGTGCAGATCGTCTCCACGGCGCTCGACGACCTGCGCGGCGTCGGGCGTCTGATGGCGGCAGCCTCAGGCGCCCGGTTCGCGGGCGTCGTGGGCGGGGCCACGCTGCTGTTCGTCCCGCTCTACCTGCTGCTGCGCGGACCGCTCGGGCCGCTGGGCGCCAACGCGGCGGCCTTGGCGGCGTCGCTTGCCACGCTCACGCTTGCCACACGCGGCCGCCGGCTCGCCCTTCAGCTGGGCATCTACGTGTACGCCGTCGGCCTGACAAGCGACGCGCTGGCGGTCCTGCACAACCTCGGCTCGAGTCCCTCGCGCGCGTCGGAGCTGATCGTCCTGGGCGCGACCTACACGGTGATCGCGGTGTTCGCCCGGGCGCTGCTGCGCGCCTTCAGGCTCAGCCGTCCGCCGGAGTCAGGAGGGACGGGGGTAGTGGAAGGCCTGACTCTGCGTGACCTTCCCCGCAAGCGATCCGTCGTCGAGCGCGAGCTCCGTTTCGATCACGATCAGCGTGCGGCCTGAGTGAAGCGGGCGGGTGCTCGCGGTCAGCGCCCCTTCGCGAACGGCGCGCAGGAAGTTGGTCTTCGACTCGATCGTCGCCGTGCCGGTCGCGCCCTCGGGCAGGTTGAGGAAGGCGCATACGCCTCCGCACGAGTCGGCCAGCGACATCGCGGCGCCGCCGTGCATCAGTCCGCCCGCCGTACAGAGCTCAGGCGCCAATTCGAGGCGGCCGCGAACGAGCCCGGGCGTGGCCTCGAGCAGCTCGATCCCGATGAGCTGCGCGTACGGCATCGAGTCCCGGAGGTTGGTGAGCGTGGCCGGGTCGGTGGTCATGGGCGCCCGCCGACCAGCAGCACCCAGCGCTGCGCCACGTAGAGGTGCCCGTCGTGCTCGTGCGCCTCGAGACCGGTTGGCTCGCCGCCCTCCAGCTCGGCCCGCAGCGCTGCCAACACCTCCTCGGTCGCTTCCGGCGTGGCCGTGTGCGCGCGGGTTAGCCACGGCTCGGCGGCCAGCGGCTGACGGCGTTCGTCACGGTCGACGATCGCGACGCCGGCGCCTTCCAGCAGCGCCGCCAGCTCTTGCTCCGATAGGGCGCTCGTGTGCGACGGATCGCGCAGGCGCTCGAGCTCATTGTGCCGATGGCCGCCGTCGACCATGTCGACGATCGCCACGTCCCCGGCCGGCCGCACGACGCGCGCCATCTCACGCGCGACCGCCTCGGGCTCCATCAGGTGGTGGAAGGCGAAGCGGCTCACGGCGAGGTCGAACGAGCCATCCACGAACGGCATCGCCGTGGCGTCGCCCTCCACGAAGAGCACGTTGCGCACGCCCTCATCCTCGGCGCCCCGTCGGCCGGCGTCCATTACCTCGCGCGTAAGGTCGAGCACCACGAACTGGCGCGCGCGGCCGGCGAGGCGGCGTGAGAGATAGCCGGCGCCGCCGCAGACGTCGAGCACGGTGTGGTCCGCCGCGAGCGGCAGGTGCGAGCCGATCCAGTCCGCGATCTCACGGTCGCCGAAGAACGAGCGCGGCGCCGCGAACTCGGGCGCCTGGCGAGTGAACTCGCGCCGGATCACGTCGGCGTGCTCGGTCACCGGGCCAGCGTAGCCGTCTCAGAGAGCTCCCAGCTTGCTCACACGGTCGGCCCACGGCGCGGGCCGACCATGCCCGCATGACTACTGCTCCCACATTCCCTGAATCAGCGCTGCCCAGCGCGCCGCTGCGCGGCCGCCTGGCCAGCCTCGTGCGCGGACGCGAGAGCGATCCGCGCTGGGTCCGTCCCACCCTGCTCGCAGTGATCGCGCTGGCCGCGGCGCTGTGCCTGTGGGACCTCACGATCAACGGCTACTCGAACGACTACTACGCGGCGGCCGCGAAGGCGGCCAGCGAGAGCTGGAAGGCGTTGTTCTTCGGCTCGCTCGATCCCGGCAGCTTCATCACCGTGGACAAGCCGCCCCTGTCGCTGTGGCTGATGGGCCTGTCCGCGCGCGTGTTCGGCTACTCCAGCTTCAGCATCCTGCTGCCCCAGGCGCTTTGCACGGTGTGTGCGGTGGGCCTGCTCTATGCGACCGTGCGCCGCGCCTTCGGCCCAGCCGCCGGCATCCTCGCCGCGGCTGCGCTGGCCATCACGCCGGTGACCGTCGCCATCGGGCGAGTGAACAACCCGGACGCGCTCCTCGTGCTCCTGCTCGTGGCGTCGGCCTGGTTCCTGCAGAAGGCGCTCGAGTCCGGTCGCACGAAGCACCTCGTGTGGGCCGGAGGCATGGTCGGGCTCGCATTCATGACGAAGATGCTCCAGGGCTGGATGGTGGTGCCTGCGCTCGCG
>JBKPDA010000011.1:0-7318 GCA_046727635.1 Actinomycetota bacterium
GCCCGAGAGTCGGCCGGCGCGGCACCGTTCGGGATGCGGTGCATCTCCACCCGCGCCTCCAGCTCGGACTCCGCCGGGCCGCGGTACACGCCCTTGATCGGCGGCACGTCCGCGTAGTAGCGGCCGTGGCCGATCTTCACGTGGCGCTCGCCCGCCAGGCCGCGGTTGGTGGGGTCGAAGCCGACCCAAGCCGGCTGGCCCGACGATGAGGGCAGAAGCGCTTCCACCCACGCGTGGGTGTGCACCTCGATCGAGTCCTGGCTGCCGTTCTCGTCGGTGGCGAAGAGATAGCCCGAGACGTAGCGGGCCGCGATGCCGCGCAGCCGCAGCAGCATCAGCGCGAGATGCACGAAGTCCTGGCAGACGCCGGCGCCGCCCTCCAATAGGTCGATGGTCGTCGAGCCCACGTAGGTGGCGCCCGGGCGGTACTCGAAGCGGTCGGGGATCAGCTCGCTCAAGAGCAGGACACCGTCGAGCGGGCTCTCCGATGCCATCTCCTCCTTGAGCTCCGCGAGCGCGCCGTTCGGCGGCACGAGCTCGGTCTGAAGCAGGAACTCCGCGCCCGACATCCGGTACGGCAGCGTGTTGAGCAGCTCCCAATCGCCGCGAGGCGGCTCCGGCGGCGCCTGGGTGCTCACCCGCGACTGCACGTCGATCCGAAGCTTCTCGTGGGGCTCCACCACGCCGAACTCGGTCACCTCCGTGCCGAAGTAGTCGGCGTGGCTGCGCAGCCGGGTGAGCGGCTCGGGCAGCACGGTGAAGTCCTCGCAGCGCTGAGTAGCGGTTGCGGCGGGCTTCACCCGCAGCGCGTTGAGGTTGTCCACCACCGGCCGCGAGTAGCGGTACTCGGTGAGATAGCGGATCTGGAAGTTCATATGGTCAGCGTGGGGTGCAGGATGTCCGAGCCGACTATGTAGCGCTCGGTGCCGACGAAATAGCGCTCTGCCAGCTCCCCGTCAGTCTGCGCCAACTCGTCCTGTACGTCGAACAGGAGGCCGCCCACGTCGTCGGCCACGCCACCGCCGCCGCGGAACTCGATCTCCGCCGAGAGGCGGGCGAGGCGCAGCAGCGGGGGCGACCGGCGTGGGTCGCTGTCCACCTCGTCGAGGGAGTCGCGCAGCACGTCCAGCGCCGCGGCGACCGAGTGCGGATAGGTGCGCTCGCCGAGCAGGAAGCGCGCCACCGAGGCGGCGTCGTGGGGGCCGCGCTCGAGGCGACGGAACGCGTCGAGCCCGCCGGTGGAGAGGAGCAGCGACACCGCGCCCTCGTCGCGGCGGATCGTGCTGCTCGGGTCTGCGTCCGACAGCTCCTCGCGCAGCGACACGCGCAGCATCCGCACCATCATCGTCGCGCTCTCGAGCTGGTGGCCGGCCTCGAGGAAGGCGTGCGCCTCGTCGCGCAGCATCGTCTGCGCCTGCACGCCCCAGAACAGCGCTACGCGCGACTTCACGAGCTCGTAGAGCGAGTGCGGTGCGGCCCGCAGCGAGGTGACGTCCACGTCGCGCAGCTCGAGGTGCAGCGTGTTGATCACCTCCCACATGTCCGCCGAGATCACCTCGCGCACGGTGCGCGCCAGCTCCCGGCCGGCCCGGACAGAGGCGACGATTGACGCGTCCTGGTCCTCGGCCAGCACCAGGCGCTGGATGACGGTCTCGCGCGTGGGCGAGTCGTCGTCGACCGGCACGCCCATGATCGCCAGCAGCGAGTCCCACGACAGTCGCATGTCCGTGCGCGACCGCGGCCTTGCCTGCACGGCCACCGTGGAGACTCCCTCGAGCATGCGCGCCGTGGCGTCGGCGCGCGCGATGTAGCGGCCGATCCAGTAGAGCTGATGTGCGATCCGGGCGAGCATCCGCCTATTGCTGTTGCTGCTCGGTCTGGCGACTCCAGTCGCCGTGGACGATGCGCGGCATGTCGAGCGGCTGGGTCTGCTGCAGGGGCGCTGCCTCATGCGCCGGCCGGTCCGACTCGAGCACCCAGGTGTCCTTCGAGCCGCCGCCGCGCGAGGAGTTCACGATCAGCGACCCTCGCTGCAGCGCCACGCGCGTGAGCCCGCCGGGGACGATCCTGATCTCGTCGCCATAGACCGCGAACGGCCGCAGGTCCACGTGGCGCGGCTGGAGCGTGCCGTCCGGCATCACGGTCGGCGCCGTGGAGAGCTGCACGAGCTCCTGCGCGATCCAGCGCTCGGGCTCCGTCTCCACCAGCCCCCGCATCCGGGCGACCTCTTCCTCCTGGGCCTGCGGGCCGATGAACACGCCCTTGCCGCCGGACGCGTCGGTGGGCTTCACCACCAGCTGATCCAGCCGCTCGAGCACCTCCGCGCGCTGCTCCGGGTCGGCGAGCACGTAGGTCTTCACGTTCGGCAGGAGCGGCTCCTCGCCGAGGTAGTAGCGGATCATCTCGGGGACGTAGTGGTAGACGGCCTTGTCGTCGGCCACGCCCGTGCCGATCGCGTTCGCCAGCGAGAGCGTGCCCGCCCGGTAGGCGCGGATCAGGCCGGGCACTCCGAGCAGCGAGTCGGGGCGGAACTCGAGCGGGTCGACGAAGGCGTCGTCCACCCGGCGGTAGATCACGTCCACGCGCGCGAGCCCGCCGGTGGTGCGCATGTAGCAGACGTCGTCGCGCACCACCAGGTCGGATGCCTCCACCAACTCCACGCCCATCTGGCGCGCGAGGAAGGCATGCTCGAAGTACGCGCTGTTGAGCGGGCCGGGCGTCCAGAGCACGATGTTCGGATCGCGCGCTCCGGCGGGCGCGGACGTGCGCAGCGCATCGAGCAGAAGCGCCGGGTAGCTGTCCACGGAGCGCACGCGATAGCCGGAGAAGAGCTCGGGGAGCAGCCGCGTGAGCGCCAGACGGTTCTCCAGCACGTACGAGATACCTGACGGCGTGCGCACGTTGTCCTCGAGCACGAGCCAGCGCCCGTCGTCGTCACGAACGAGGTCGCAGCCGGCGATGTGGCAGTAGATGCCGGCCGGCGGCCGGATGCCCTGCACCGGCCGGGCGAAGTGCGGGCAGCCCACCACCAGCGACCACGGCACGATCCCCTCGCGCAGGATCTCGCGCGCGTGGTACACGTCGTCCACGAACGCGTTCAGCGCCTTGATGCGCTGCACGAGGCCGCGCTCGATCGCCTGCCAGACGTCGGCGTCGATGATGCGCGGCACGAGGTCGAGCGGGAACGGGCGCTCCTTCGGCCGCTCGCCGGATTGGCCGATCACCTCGAACGTCACGCCGCGCCGCAGGAACGCGAGGTCGCGCCGCCGCCCCGCCGCGGCCAGCTCTTGGGGCCCGAGCCTGGTGAGCGAGCCCATGAGCGTGGTGGCGTGTGCGCGCGGCTCACTTGACGCGTCGAGGAGCTCGTCGAAGCTCACGCGCTCCGGCGGATCCCGCTCCGTCGAGGAACCCTGTTTTTGGGCAGCACCTCGGGATGCGGTGGTCGCAGGCACTGGACGATCCTCTCCGTACCCACGCGCGCGGGGTATCGACACTCGTCACAAAGTGCACACGAGCGCGCTGGACCGTGTGTCTATGCGGCCAGCTTCGCGCCCGGACCGGGCTCCGCGAACGTGTCGCGCGCGGTCAGGTGCTCGTGCCCGGCATCGCACCTGAGCACAGCGCGCACGCGCTCGCCGCAATGGCGGTGGCGCACCTCCACGGACGGTCCCTCAGGGTCCACCTGCCAGCGGTCGCCCCACTGGAGCAGCGCGATCACGGTGGGGAAGAGATCGACGCCCTTCTCGCTCAGCACATACTCGTGGCGCTCGCGCCTGCCCGGCTCCCGATATGGCCTCCGTTCGAGGATGCCCTCGTCCACGAGCTTGGCCAGCCGGGTGCTCAGCACGTTGCGCGCGCAGCCGATGGCGGACTGCAGGTCCTCGAAGCGGCGCAACCCGTAGAACGACTCGCGCAGGATCAGGAGCGTCCATTTCTCGCCGACGACCTCGAGCGTGCGGGCGATCGAGCAGTTCTCGGCGCTGTATCGCATTCGGTCGATGCTCATGGCGGGCATGGTAGTGTGTCTGCGTTGCAACTTGCTACTCAGCTTCCCAGGAGGAGGTAGTGCCATGCCGCTGCTCGACGCTTACATCCCGGAAGGCGCGCTGGCGCCGGATGCCGAGGAGGCGCTGCTCGCTCGGCTCACCGACCTGCTGCTCGAGCACGAGGGCGCCGATCCCACTAACGAGCAGGCGCGCTCGATCGCCTGGGTCTTCCTGCATCGTCCCGAGGCCGTGTTCGTGGCCGGCCGGCGGGCGGCGCTCCCGCGCTACCGCATCATCGCGTCCGTGCCAGAGGGCCAGTTCGATCCCGAGCGCCGGCAGGCGATGGTGGCCGCCGTCACGGAGGCGGTGCTGGACGCCGAGCCCGAGGGGCGCGACCGCGACCCGATGCGCGTCTGGGTATTTGCCAGCGACGTGCCGGACGGCACCTGGGGCGGAGGCGGCAACATCGTCACGCTCGCGGACATCGCCACCTTCGTGACGGGCGACCCCGAGGGCGGCCGCGCCTACGCCGAGCGCAGGCTGGCGAAGTCGCGCGGGGTGCCGGCGCCGGCCTAGGCGGCGGCGAGAAGCCGCGCCAGCTTCGCCGGGGTGTCCTCCTCCGGCAGCGGCGAGAACAGCGCGAGGCGCTGCTCGGGCTCCTCGGCGGGCTTGAACAGGGCGTGCTCGAACACGAGTAGGCCGACCTCCGGATGCTTCAGCGTCTTGCGCCCCGTCCCGCTGCCGGCCACCTCGTGGCGCTTCCAGAGCGCGCGGAACTCCGGGCTCACCTCGTGCAGGGCCGCGATCAGCTGTTCGAAGGCGGGATCGCCGATGTGCCGTGCGCTGTCGGCTCTGAAGCGCGCCACCGCCAGCCGCGTGCTCTTCTCCCAGTCGGTCATCAGCTCGCGGCGGACGGGGTCGGTGAACATCAGCCAGAGCGAGTTGCGGAACGGCTTCGGCACCTCGCCTGGGTCGCCGAAGATGGCGGCGTAGGCCGGGTTCCACGCAAGGATGTCCATGCGGCGCCCGAGCAGGTACGCCGGGTTCGGGCCGAGGTTCTGGATCAGCCGCTTCACCGTGGCCGAGACCTTCTCGGCCGGCGCGCACAACGGCGGGGCCTGCTCGCCGCGCCCGAGCAGGATCAGGTGGCGGCGCTCGGCCGGCGTCAGCCGCAGCGCCGTGGCGATCGACTCGAGCACGTCGAGCGACGCCCGCACGTCGCGCCCCTGCTCGAGCCACGTGTACCAGGTGGTGCCGACCCCGGCCAGCTGAGCCACCTCCTCGCGGCGTAGGCCCGGAGTGCGCCGTCGGCCGCCGTTCGGAAGACCCACCTCGTCGGGCGTGATGCTGGCGCGCCTGTTACGCAGGAAATCCGCAAGTTCGTCGCGGCGAAGCTCACCTTTTGGGGTGCTCTCACCGTTGTTCTTCCTAGGAGGTGCTTCTGCTGTGGGGGGTGTCATTGATACCAGGATAACTCCCTCTCTTGTACCACCATAAACATCCTCCCACACTGTACCCATGACCGCAACTGAACAGCTTGACCTGACCCGACGTTTCGGCACCGCAGCGCGCGGCAAGAGCGTCCTTCTCGTCCTTCTCTGCCTCGCGCAGTTCATGGTGGTGCTCGACGTGTCCGTGGTGAACGTGGCGCTGCCCGCAATCCGCCGCGGCGTGGGCTTCTCCGCCACCGACCTGCAGTGGGTGATCAACGCGTACACGCTCACGTTCGCCGGCTTCCTGATGCTGGGCGGGCGCGCGGCAGACCTGCTCGGTCGGCGCCGCATGTTCCTCGCCGGTATCGCCCTCTTCACGCTGGCGTCGCTCGCGTGCGCCGCGTCCGACTCCAAGGCGCTGCTGCTCACGGCGCGCGCGGTGCAAGGGGTCGGCGCGGCGGTGGTGTCCCCGGCCAGCCTCTCGATCATCGCCACCTCGTTCGAGGCGGGCGCCGAGCGCAACCGCGCTCTTGGCGTCTGGGGCGCGATGGCCGGCCTCGGCGCCGCCTCGGGCGTACTTCTCGGCGGCGTGCTCACCCAGACGATCGGCTGGTGGTCGATCTTCGCCATCAACGTGCCGATCGGCGCCGCGGTGGTCGCGCTCGGCCGCGGCGTCATTCCGGAGGGACGCCGTGAGGGCGCCACGCGCCACTTCGACGTGGCGGGCGCGCTGCTGGTTACCGGCGGCCTGACCGGGCTGACCTACGGAATCGTTCGCAGCGACGCCTTGGGCTGGGGCTCGCCCGGCGTGCTGGGGCCGATCGCTGTCGGCGTAGCGCTGCTTGTTGGCTTCCTCGTTGTGGAGGGCCGCGTAGCGCTCGCCCCGCTCGTGCCGCTGTCGATCTTCCGGCTGCGGCTCCTGCGCGCGGGGAACCTGGTCGTGTTCCTGCTCTACTCGTCGGTGCTCGCGATGTTCTTCTTCACGAGCGTGTTCATGCAGCAGGTGCTCGGCTACAGCGCGATCCAGGCGGGGCTCGGGTTTGCGCCGATGACGCTGTTCGCCACGGCCGGATCCACCCTGGCTCCACGCCTCGTCGCGAAGTTCGGCGCGCGTTCGGTCGTCACGGCCGGGATGCTCACGTCGGCTACCGGCCTCGGTCTGCTCAGTGGCGTGGCGCCGGGCCAGAGCTACTTCGCGCACGTGCTGCCCGGCGGCGTGCTGGTCACGCTCGGGCTCGGCCTATCGCTCGTGCCGTCCACCATCAAGTCGGTGCAGGGCGTGCCGGCGGAGCAGAGCGGGCTGGCCTCCGCGCTGATCAACACATCGCGCTTCGTGGGTGGCGCGCTCGGCCTGGCGGTGCTCGGCACGATCGCCGAGTCGCGCACGAGCAGCTCGCTCGCCGGCGGCACCGGCTCGCTCAAGGCGATTACCGACGGCTACCAGCTGGGCTTCGAGATCGCCGTGCTGTTCTGCCTGGCCGGTGCGCTGGTGGCAGCCTTCATGTTGCGGGAACGCCCTGAGCCCGTAACGGCGGTCGCGCCGCAGCGGGTCTCCGAGTCCGAGGACACGGAGACCATCGCGGCGTGACTCACGGCACTGCCGCCGCCGCTCGGCGGTGGCGGCGGTGGTGCTTGTGGTGCTTGTGCTTCTTCGCGGCCTTGGCCGGCTCCATCACCGCCTGCACCAAGAGCTCGCAGCCGTCGGTCTTGGAGGTGGTGGCCAGCTGGCTCATCGGACCACCCAGCGTGGGGGAGAAGATGAGCTGGTGGGCTCCGCCGCTCGAGCAGTAGAGCGCCGAGGTGGACGTGGAGTCGATACCCACGTAGTCGCCCTGCCTGACCTTCATGTTGGCGGAGAAGGTCTCGATCGGGTTGCCGTCCTCCGAGAAGCCGTTGCCC
>JBKPDA010000012.1:0-9089 GCA_046727635.1 Actinomycetota bacterium
GGTGTCGCGGCGGCTGTCAGAGCTGATCGGCAAGCGCGTTCACCAAGCGCCCGAGGTGGTGGGCCCGGAGGTGCGGCGAGGAGTCGCCCGCCTCGAGGCGGGCGAGCTCCTGGTACTCGAGAACACGCGCTTCGAGCCGGGGGAGACGAAGAACGATCCCGAGCTCTCGCGCGAGCTGGCCTCGCTGGCCGAGGCGTATGTGAACGACGCGTTCGGCGCCGCGCATCGCGCACACGCCACCACGGCCGGGGTCACCGAGTTCCTGCGCCCCGCGGTGGCGGGTCACCTGCTCGAGCGCGAGGTCACCACGCTGAGCGGCCTGATCGAGGATCCCGAGCGACCGCTCGTGGTCGTGCTCGGCGGGGCCAAGGTCAGCGACAAGATCGCGCTGATCGAGCGCTTCCTCGAGCTGGCGGACGCGGTGCTGATCGGTGGGGCGATGTGCTTCAGCTTCTTCCGCGCGCAGGGCAAGCCCACGGGCGACTCGCTCGTGGAGGAGGAGGGAATCGAGCTCGCGCGCAAGGCGCTGGAGCACGCGAAGACCTCCTCGTGCCGGCTGCTGTTGCCGGTAGACCTGGTGCTGGGCGATCGCTTCGACTCGGACGCCGAGAGGCGCGAGCTGGACGGCACCGACGTGCCGGACGGCTGGATGGGTCTCGACGTGGGCCCGCGGACGGTCGAGGCGTACGCGAAGGAGATCGCGGCCGCGGGCAGCGTGTTCTGGAACGGGCCGATGGGCGCGTTCGAGCTGGAGCCGTTCGCCGGCGGGACGCGCGGGCTGGCCGAGGCCGTCGCGGATGCTCCCGGCACCACCGTGGTGGGCGGTGGCGACAGCGCGGCGGCGCTGGCCGAGTTCGGCCTGGCCGACCGTGTTACGCACCTCTCCACCGGCGGCGGCGCGTCGCTGGAGCTGCTCGAGGGCAAGAAGCTACCGGGCGTGGAGGCGCTGGACGATGCCTGAGGGAGGCCGGCGCCCTTACATCGCGGGCAACTGGAAGATGTTCAAGACGAGCGCTGAGGCGCGCTCGTATGTGGAGGAGCTGCGCGGCCTGCTCAAGTCGAACGGCGCGGCCGACGTTGGCATATGTGTGCCCTACACGGCGCTGGCCGCCACCGTGGAGGCGGCCGAGGCCAGCGACATCCGCGTGTGCGCCCAGAACATGCACCAGGAGCCCGAGGGCGCGTACACCGGCGAGGTCTCGGCGCCGATGCTGCTCGAGTACGGGATCCATGGCGTCGTGCTCGGCCACTCCGAGCGGCGCCAGTACTTCGGCGAGACCGACCGCGCCCTGCAGGAGAAGGTGCCTACGGCGCTGGCGGCCGGGCTCGAGCCGATTCTCTGCGTGGGCGAGAGCGAGGACGAGCGCGACCAGGGCGAGACCGAACGGCGCCTGCGCCACCAGGTGCAGGAGGGACTCGAGCGCGTGGCGCCGGAGGACCTGCCGCGGGTGGTGATCGCCTACGAGCCGATCTGGGCGATCGGCACCGGCCGCGTGGCCACCTCCGAGCAGGCCCAGGAGGCGATCGCGTTCATACGCGCGCTGGTGGGCGATCGCTCGCGCGAGGCAGCTGATCGCGTGCGCGTGCTCTACGGCGGCAGCGTGAAGCCGGACAATGCGGCGGAGATCCTCGCCCAGCCTGACGTGGACGGCGCTCTCGTGGGCGGCGCCAGCCTCGATCCGCAGACCTTCGCGCAGATCGTCGGCGCGGCGGACGCATGAGCCTTCGGAGCGGGCCGGGCCGACCGCCGGTGCCGTCGGTCTGCCTCGTCGTGCTCGACGGCTGGGGCCTCGCTCCGCCGGGACCGGGCAACGCGATCGAGAAGGCCCGCACGCCCGTGTTCGACGAGCTGTGGGACGGCTACCGGCACACGCAGCTCACGGCGAGCGGCCGCGCGGTCGGCCTGCCCGAAGGACAGATGGGCAACTCCGAGGTTGGGCACCTGAACCTCGGCGCCGGCGCGGTTGTGCGGCAGGACCTCACCCGCATCGACGACGCGATCGAGGACGGCTCGTTCTTTGAGAATCCGGTGCTGAAGGAGATCTGCCAGGCCGGGCGCGCGAGCGGCCGTTTACACCTGCTCGGGCTCGTGTCGAAAGGCGGCGTGCACTCAGGCTGGGAGCACCTGCGCGCCTGCATCCAGCTGGCCGCGCGCGAGGGCGTGCCCGACATCGTGCTGCACGCGTTCACCGACGGCCGCGACACCGCGCCGGACTCGGGCGCCGGCTACGTGGCCGAGGCCGAGGAGTGGCTGCGCCAGGCGGGCGGCCGGGTGGCCACCGTCAGCGGCCGCTACTACGCGATGGACCGCGACCGCCGCTGGGATCGCATCAAGCTCGCCTACGACGCGATCGTTCACGGCAAGTCCGACTGCCCGCACGCCGAGTCCGGCGAGGCCGCCGTTCGCGCGGCGTACGAGCGCGACGAGACCGACGAGTTCATCAAGCCCACGCTCGTGGGCGAGGAGGGCCGGATCCGCGGCGGCGACGCCGTGCTGTTCTTCAACTTCCGCCCCGACCGCGCCCGCGAGCTCACCCGCGCGATCGCCGAGCCGGACTTCGACGAGTTCGACCGCGGCGACGTGCCGCGCGTGGAGTTCGCCACGTTGACCAAGTATCAGGAGGACTGGGATTACCCGGTGGCGTTCGAGCCCGACCGGCCGACGGTCACGCTCGCCTCGGTGCTGGCGGACCGCGGCGGCGAGCAGCTGCACGTGGCGGAGACGGAGAAGTACGCGCACGTCACCTACTTCTTCAACGGCGGCGAGGAGCACGAGCACAAGGGCGAGGACCGCTTCCTGGTCGACTCGCCGCGCGACGTTCCCACCTACGACTACAAGCCGGAGATGAGCGCCCGCGAGGCGGCGAGCACCTTCGTGGAGCACTGGAAGGCAAACGGCTACCGGTTCGCGATCATCAACTTTGCGAACCCCGACATGGTCGGACACACCGGCGTCATCGAGGCGGCGGTGAAGGCGGTCCAGACGGTGGACGAGTGCCTCGCGCAGGTCGTGAGCGCCGTGCACGAGTCCGGCGGCGCCTGCGTGATCACGGCGGACCACGGCAACGCGGACAACATGCTCGAGCCGGACGGCAGCCCGAACACCGCGCACTCCCTGAACCCAGTGCCGCTGATCATCACAGCCGACGTGCCGGCGCTGCGCGACAGCGGCATCCTGGCGGACGTCTCGCCGACCGTCCTCGACCTGCTGGGAGAGGAACAGCCGCCCGAGATGACGGGCAAGTCCCTGATCGAAGTTCCGGCTCCCGACTGAAGGGTCGAGCCGCGCTAGGCCCGCAGGTGCAGCATCGTGGAGGATCGAACAGGCCCGTGAAGCTTGGCGCAGATAAGTTGATAGTAAGAGACTGAGATTTCTATACTCCGAGCTGCAGATACCTATCGCAATTAGGAGGTGACGTTCCATGGCACTACTGGTCAAGCCAGAGCCATTTGCGTCTGATTTCAACCGGCTCTTCGACACCCTCTTCCAGACCGCCAACACCAGCTCCCAGCGTTGGGCGCCGGCTATGGACCTGGTCGAGGCCGATGACCATTTCGTCCTCAAGGCCGACCTTCCGGGGCTGAGCGAGGACGACGTCACGATCGAGGTTCAGGACGGCACGCTCACGGTCTCCGGCGAGCGCAAGGCCGAGAACGAGAAGCGCGAGAAGGGCTGGTACCGGCTCGAGCGCTCGTTTGGTCGCTTCAGCCGCTCGCTGACGCTGCCCGAGGGCGTGGACGCGGACTAGATCGAGGCATCGTTCGACAAGGGCGTGCTCGAGATCCGCATCCCGAAGCCCGAGGAGCGCAAGCCGCGCCGCATCACGATCGGCAACGGTAAGCCGGAGGCCCTCGAGGGCACCGCGACCGAGAAGTAATCCCAACAGCGCTACTACGCTGCGCGGGTGGCAAAGAGCCCGCACCGAATAGACGCCCGCGACGGGTCCGCCCGCGCGGGCGTTCTCGTTACACCGCACGGTGAGGTGCGGACGCCGGCGTTCGTGCCGCTGGCGTCCACGGCCACCGTCAAGGGACTCCACTCGGCCGAGGTCGCCGACCTGGGCTACGAGATGGTGCTCGGCAACACCTTCCACCTCTTCATCCAGCCGGGCGAGGAGCAGATCGAGCGCATGGGCGGGCTGCACGAGTTCATGGGCTGGCAGCGCCCGATCGTGACCGACTCGGGCGGCTTCCAGGTCTTCTCGATGGGTCATGGCTCCGTGGCCGAGGAGATCAAGGGCAATCGCGGGCAGCGCCAGAGTCGCGTGCTGTCGATCGACGAGGAGGGAGTGCGCTTTCGCTCCTACCTCGACGGCTCGGAGCGCTTCATGGGGCCCGAGACCTCGATGGAGATCCAGGCGCGCCTCGGATCGGATGTGGCGCTTGCGTTCGACGAGTGCACGCCCTTCCACGTGGACCGCGACTACACCGCCCGCTCCACCGAGCGCACTCACCGCTGGCTCGACCGCTGCATCGACTGGCAGCGCGCACACGCGCCCGAGGGCCAGCTGCTCTACGGCATCGTGCAGGGCGGCGTGTACGAGGACCTGCGCCGGGCGTCCGCCGAGCGGGTGGCTGGCTCCGATGTGGACGGCGTGGCCGTGGGCGGCTCGCTTGGGCAGGAGAAGGAGCAGATGTACGAGGTGGTGGAGTGGGCCCTGCGCCCGGTGCGCGACGACCAGCCGCGCCACCTGCTCGGCATTGGCGACGTGGACGACATCCTGCGGGCGGTGGCCGCCGGCATCGACACCTTCGACTGCGCCACGCCCACGCGCCTGGGCCGACACGGCACGGCGCTGATTAACGACCCCAGCTCGCGCTGGCGCCTCGACCTCACCCGGCCGGAGTGGCGCGACAGCCGCGAGCCGATCTCAGAGGGTTGTCCATGCCCGGCCTGCCGCGAGCACACGCGCGGCTACCTGCACTACCTGGCGCGTGCGGGCGAGCTCACAGCCAAGCGGCTGATCACGCTGCACAACCTCACGTTCGTGAAGGGGCTGATGGACGACGTCCGGGAGGCCATCGAGGCAGGCGAGCTGGACGCCCTGATGGCCGACTACTTCGAGTTGTCCTGAATCAGTTGCTTGAGGCCGTCGATCTGGCCGTGGACGTCGTTGCTGTTCACCGGCCCCTTGTTCGTGCCGCCGCCCGACTGGGAGACGATCAGCACGACGGCCACCACGGCGAGCACCACCGCCAGCAGCACCGCCAGGCGCCGTAGCCCGCGGCCGCGACTGGAAGGCGCGCGCTCCTCGCGCGCCGGCGCGCGTCGTGTGGGAGGCGGGGCGCCGACCGTCGTGCGCGGCGGAATCCGCTGCGTGGTCGGCAGGGCGCGCGTGGCGCCGGTGTCGCCGAGCATCGCGCGTGTGTCGTCGGGGTCGTATCCCAGCGCCTGCGTGCGCTCGAGCAGCTGGGTGGCGTCGGTCTCCTCGCCGTGGAGACCTGCCTCCACCGCGTCCGCCAGGTCGAGCGCCGACGCGTAGCGGGCTGCCGGATCGCGCTCCAGGCACAGGCGGATCGCGCGGTCCAGCTCGCCCGGCACCTCCGGGCGGTAGGTGCGGATCGGCTCCACCTGATCGCTCTGCTGCTTCAGCGCAAGCTCCGTGAGCGTGCCGTACTCGTGCGGCAGCCGCCCCGAGAGGAACTGGTAGCCGCAGACCCCGAGCGAGTAGAGGTCGGACGCGGGCGTGGACTCCTGGCCGCTGGCCTGCTCGGGCGACAGGTATGCCGCGGTGCCCAGCACCGAGCCCACCTGCGTGATGCGCGTCTGCTCGGCCGCCTTGGCGATGCCGAAGTCCGCCAGCTTGGTGGTACCGGTCTCGCTGGCGATGAGCAGGTTGCCCGGCTTCACGTCGCGGTGCACCACGCCGGCGCGGTGCGCGTTGTCGAGCCCGTGGCAGGCGTCCCGCATGATGCGCACCGACTCCTCGATGCCGAGCTGCTTGCGGTCGCGCAGGAGGTCCGCGCACGAGGGGCCTTCCACGTACTCCATGACGATGTAGTGCCGATCCGACGCCTCGTCGAGCCCGGAGTCGAAGACCTGCACGATGTTCGGGTGCTGCAGCCTGGCCGCGGCCACGGCCTCGCGGCGGAAGCGGGCGACGAACGCCTCGTCGTCGGCCAGGTGCTCGGCCAGCAGCTTCACCGCCACGCGGCGCTCGAGCACCGTGTCCATCGCCATGAACACGGTGGACATGCCGCCGGCGCCGAGGCGGCGCTCGATCACGTAGCGGCTTGCGACTTCGGTGGGCGTGCTCATGGGCTGGTGGCTCCGCCGGGTCCGGTGCCCCCGTTCGGCGGCACCACGCCTCCGGGGTTGGAGGTGGTCGTCGACGTGCTGGTGGTGGAGGTGCTCGTGCTGGTGGAGCTCGTCGTCGTGGTGATCGTGGTGGTCGGGGTGGTGCTCGACGTGGTGGAGGAGGACGTGGTGGTCTGCGGCTTCTGGCAGTCGCGCTGGATCAGATTGCTCAGCCGCGTGAGCCCGGCCTGGGTGTTGGCCTTCACCTCGGGATCGACGCTCGAGGGTAGGCGGTTGGCCTTGTCCTGGAGCTGACTCACGTCGAACTGGGCGCCGTTGCAGGCGCCCTTGTCGAAGTTGTTCCCCGTTTGGTCGAGCTGGGTGAGCAGCGCCTGCGCGTCGGCAGCGGCGATCGTCTTCTTCTGCTTGCTGCCGCCGCAGCCGGTCGCGGCGAGCGCGAGCACAAGCACTATGCCAAGAACCGCTGCGCGCATCACTCGCCGCGATACAGGCGGCTGGCCAGGGCCTGGGGCAGGCCGGCGCGCTCGATTGCCTGCGCGGCCTCTTCGATCGGGTATTCCACGCGACGCCACTCGGCCGTCCAGCTTCCCAGGTCGAGCAGGAGCCATGCGGCGCGTGGGTCGCCGTCGCGCGGCTGGCCCACGCCGCCCGGGTTCACCAGCCAGTGCCCCTCGGAGAGGTCGAGCTCGGTGCCGGCCGGCGTCTGGGCGCCGCGCACGCGCCCGTCCTCGGGGCGGTTGAAGCAAAGCGCCACGTGCGAGTGGCCGATCGCTCCCACACGCGCGTCCATTGCGTCCATGCAGGCGTCGGCCTGGAGGGTGGAGAGGACGTACTCCCACACCGGGTCGCGCGGGCTGGCGTGGTAGAGGCTCAGCGGGCGCCCGGTATCGCACGGCTCGAGACCGGCCATGAAGTCGAGCGCCTCCTGGCCGATGTTCTCCTGGGTCCAGCGTGCCGCCACCGCTGCGTTGAGCGAGAACGTGTCGATGTCGAGCTTGCCCAGCACCACGAGGTCGTGGTTCCCCACCAGGCAGACGTCGCACGACTCGCGCGCGAGCGCGACGCACTCGTCCGGCTGGGCGCCGTAGCCCACCAGATCGCCGAGGCACCAGGTCTCATCCACCTTGGCTCCGCCGACGTCCTCGAGCACGGCCCGAAAGGCTGGAAGATTGGCGTGAACGTCTGAGAGCAGGGCGATCCTCAGAGGCTTCCCCGGGTTCCGGTCTAGTGTGTCGCTTCTATGGGGGCTAATGGCTATCGGCTGCCGCTGGCGGTTGGAATGGCGATCGCCGCGGCCGGAGCCGCAACACTGGCGCTTAGGCCGCGGAGTGGCCTGATGGAGCCAGCCCCCGTTGAGGCCACAGGGTACTTCAGCGAGGAGGAGATCGAACGGGCGCGACGCTATCAGCGGCCGCGTAGGGCCCTCGGCCTGGTGGCGCTCGGGCTCGAGGGTGGCGCGCTGGCACTCGTGGCGCGCCGGCCTCCCGATGTGCTGCGTAGAGCGGACTCCAGGCCCATCGCCGGCGCGGCGGCAGTGGGCGCGGGCATGTCTGTGGGACTCACCGCGCTCGGGCTTCCGCTCGGCGGCGTGAATCACCGGCGCGCCGTGAAGGCCGGTATCTCTGTGCAGAGCTGGGGCGGCTGGCTGGGCGACGTGGGCAAGTCCACCGCCATCGAGACGGCGATGGCCGGTGCCGGCTCCGCCGCGGCCATGCTGGTGATCCGTCGCTATCCAGACAGCTGGTGGGCGCCGATATCAGCCGGCGCCGTGGCGCTCAGCGGACTGCTTGTGGCCCTCCAGCCCGTGCTGCTTGACCCGGTGTTCAACAAGTTCACCCCGCTCGAGGAGGGCGAGCTGCGCAGCGAAGTGCTGGAGCTGGCCGGTCGCGCGGGCGTGGACGTGGGGGAGGTCTACCGGGTGGACGCGAGCAAGCGCACCACGGCGGCGAACGCCTACGTGAACGGCCTCGGGCGCACCAAGCGCGTGGTGCTGTTCGACACGCTGCTGCGGGACTTCCCGCCCGCCGAGGTGAGCTCGGTGGTGGCCCACGAGCTGAGCCACGTGAAGCACCGCGACGTGCCGCGCTTCCTCGCCTGGATGGCGATTGCCGCGCCCGCCGGGGCTCATCTCGTGCAGCGGTTGGCGGAGCGGATCGCGGGCGACCGCCGCGGCGGCCCGGGGATGCTGCCGGCGCTGACGCTCGCGGCCGGCACCGTGTCGTTCTTCGGCGGCATCGCCGGCAGCGCGCTGTCGCGCAGGGTGGAGGTGCGGGCCGACGTGTTCTCGCTCGACCTCGCGGGCGACCCGGACGCGTTCATCTCCCTGGAGCGCCGCCTCGCGCTGAAGGCGCTGGCCGACCCGAAGCCGCCCAAGCTGCTGCAGAAGCTGTTCGGAACGCACCCGGCGACGGTCGAGCGGATCGGTCTGGGACTGGCGTGGACTCGTCGTCAGGACGACTAGCACCCTGGCCGCGCTGGCGCAAAGCGGCGTCTCGGGCACACGTCTGCGGAGCCGCCTCGAATCTCCGTAGTTAGCTTCAAGAACAAAGCTGGGCGGTGAGCTTTGAAGAGCGGCTGGAAGCTAGTCCGTGCCCAGGCGGGGCTGATGCGGGGGTGTTGTGTGTTGCCCCTCCAGGAGCTCCAGTCGGCGCAAGCCGACTGCCTGGAGGGGCAACACACACACCCCCGCCCACGAGCGCCCAAAACACCGGCTACTCGTCGTCGTCCTCAGAGCCCGGGCGATATTCCTGCTGCTCCCCGCCGTACTCCGGAAGGTTCTTGATCCCTTCCTTCGTCTGCCACTTGGACCAGTTGTCCTCCATGGCGTCGA
>JBKPDA010000013.1:0-14261 GCA_046727635.1 Actinomycetota bacterium
TGCTCGTGATGGCCTGCTACGCGGGCTTCCTCGTGAGCCTCACGATCCACCTACAGGACGGGCTCGGATTCACGCCGCTGCACGCCGGTCTCGTCTTCGCGATCTACGCGACGGGGTTCGCCACCGCCAGCCTCACCTGGACGCGCGCGGGCGCCGCGGGTCGCGATCGCCTGCCGGTGGCTGGACCGCTCGCGATGGGCGCTGCCCTGCTCGGCGTGGGCCTGAGCGCATCCGACGGCGGCTGGCCGCTCGGCGTGATCGCGCCGCTCTTGTTCGCCGCCGGAGTGGGTCACGCGTGGGGCTTCAGCCCGCTGGCCGCGCGGCTGACCACCGCGATCCGCCCCCACCAGGCGGGCCAGCTCAGCGGCCTCCTGATGACCGCCAGCCTGGTGGGGCAGGTGGTGGGCGTGGCCGCCTTCGTGGGCGTGTACCTCGGCGCCGCTCATCACGGCTCGGCGCACGCGCTCGAGGAGACGACGGCCGTGCTCGCCGGCGTCTTGGCGGTTACGGCCGCGTGCGCGATCAAAGCGGTGAGCCCGGGCCGGATCGAGTCGGCCGCGTCTAGGCCAGCTTGAAGCTCATCACCGGCTGCTCGCTGGGCTGCTGCGTGCCACCCTGCGGCTCGCGCGTAACCGCCACGGCGTCCACGCCGTGCAGGTCATCCGCGATCGCCGCCGCGCCGCTGCCGTCCTTGCTCACGTCGAACAGGGTGCCCGCCGGGACGAACTTGCCGCCGCGGTGCAGCCAGACCTCGTAGACGCGATTCGAGCCCGGCTGGGGCATGTCCTCGACCCGCAGCAGGGCGCCCTTGGAGCGGTCCCCCCGGACGACGAGGCTGGCGCTGCCCATCGGCACGCGCGAGTGGTCCACCAGCCCGGCCACCGTGTGGTCGCCGCTGCCGCCGCCGAGGTTCGCGGCGCCGATGCCGATCGCCACGCCGACGGCAAGGACACAGGCCATGCCCAGCGCAAACCCCGGCGTCAGCCGGGGCAGCCGCAGCCGCTCGCGCCAGCTGCGCGCGGGCGCCTGGCGGCCGCGCTCACGGGCCTCGGCCATAACGGTCTCCATCAGCGACTTCTTCAGGCTCGCCGGCGGCTCCACCGGCTCGACCGCCCGCGGCAGCGCCTCGGCGGCCACCCGCAGTTGCTCGAACTCCTGCCGGCAGATCGGGCAGCTGGCCACGTGGCGCTCGAACACCTCGGACTCCAGCTCGGTGAGCGCGCCCAGCAGGTACGCGCCCACGTTCTCCTCGTACTGCTCGTGATCCCTGCTCATGCGACTTCCCCCGTCAGTTCCCTGCGCATCTTCTCGAGACCCAGTCGCATACGACCCTTCACGGTACCGACCGGCATGTCGAGCATCTCCGCGATTTGCGTGTGAGTGAACCCCCCGTAGTACGCGAGCTCGATCACCCGCGACTGCTCGCCGGGCAGCGACTGCAGCGCCGCCCGCACCTCCCGGGCCTCCTCGCGGCGCGCCGCCTCCACGTCGGTGAGCTCCTTGGCCTCCTGGCGCTCCTCGATCCCCTCCGCGCTCGCGCGCCTGCGCTCATGCACGAGGTTGCGCCGCAGTGCGTCGATCGTCCGGTGGTGGACGATCCCGAGCACCCACGTGCGCACGCTTCCCTTCTCGCGCTCGTAACGGACCTTGCTGCGCCAGATCGACAGGAAGGACTCCTGGACTATGTCCTCTGCCACCGCCCGCTTGCCCACCATCCGGTACGCCAGCGAGAACGCCGCGCCGCCGTGGCGGTCGTAGAGCACCTCGAACGCGCGTGGGTCCCCGCTCTGCACGACGTGCATCAGCTCCTCGTCAGCCAGGCGCGGGAGGTTCACGTGAATTCGTACGCGCGTGCGCGCGTATCGGATCAGCGGCCGAGGCGCTTCCGGATGTCTCCGGAGACCTCGTGCGCGCTCTTCTCGAGCGCCCTTAGTCCGCTGCCACCGCGCTTCTTATGCTGTTGCCTGGTGCGGACGATCACGAGCGACCCGCCAGCGGCGGCGAGCACCGCCGCGGCGCCGATCGGCCCGGCCCAGTTGCGCGGATCCTTCATGGCGCGGAGCTCCCAGTCCCCGAGCTCGTCGGCTGCCGCGTCCACGTGCTCGGTGAGCCGCCGCTCCAGGCTGTCCGTCAGCGACACCGGCGGGTCGATCGGCACGAGCGCCGAGCGCAGCAGGCGTTCAACGTTGTCACTCATCTGACCCTGCCTCCTTCAGGTTCTCGTCGAGCTGCCTGATGGCACGGTGAATCAACACCTTCGTCGCGCCTTCGGAGCGGCCGAGGGCACGCGCGATCTCCCTGTTGTCCATATCGAGCGCGAACCTCATGATCAACGCCTCTCGTCGATCGTCCGGCAAGTTCGCGACTCCCGCAAGCACTTCCTCGAGCTCTTCCCGCTGCTCCACCAGCTCGTCGGTGGGGTGCGGCTCGGACAGCACGGCCGCGTCGTCCAGCTGAGTCTGCGGACGGCGCGAGCGGTCCCGGTAGTAGTTCGCCGCGAGGTTGTGTGCGATGCGGATCAGCCACGGCCTGAGCGGCCGGCCCTTCGACTCCCGCTGGGCGCGCTCGAAGTGCCGGTAGGCCTGCAGGAAGGTCTGCTCGGTGAGGTCCTCCGCGTCGTGGTGGTTCCCCACCCGGTAGTACGAGTAGCTGTAGACGTCGCGAAGGTGCGCCTTGTAAAGCTCGCTGAAGTCGCGGTCCAGAGCCGCTTTGTCGGCCACTGAGGTCACGCATCATGGAGCCTACCCCCGAGACAGGGCCGCAGCGGGCTCGCGGAAGCGACCCGTGGCCGGACGGGCCTTGGCAAGCACCTTCGAGAATTGGGCCTGGAAGTCCGCGTTGTCGCACGCGAATTCCGGGGGCTTTCCGTCGGGGTCATGGGAGGGGCCGCTCAAAATGGCAATCGCCCGCGCGCGCATACGCTCGCCCACGTAGTGCGTGGGTGCGACGCCGAGCGGCCCCACGACTTCTTCAGACAGGATTAGCACAGCGCTGCGCTCACTTATCCGTTCGGCGATTCCTGGCGCATCGGGGGTCGCCAGGCAGACCAGGTCGACGCGGGCGAACTCCACGTCCGACCCGTCGCGGGAGATCCGCACGTCCAGTCCGCCGCGGGTGAGCGTTGCGGCAAGCTCCGTGGCCTGCGGGCCCTCTCCGATGACCGCCGCCGTGCGCAACGGGGGCAGGCCGCCCAGCCATTCCCACAGCAGCTCCACGCACGGCCAGATGCGGGCGGTCACCTCTTGGGCCAGGTGCGGAGACGGGTTCTCCACGCGCGGGAAGGTGAGCGGACGGCCCATGCGGATGCGCACCTTCACGGGCCTGACTCGCCATCCGCGCCGCGCACGCTCGCTGCCAATCACCGCCACGGGCACCACCGGCACGCCGGTCTCGAGGGCCAGCCGCCCGACGCCGCGCTTCGGCTCTCCGAGCGACCCCGTCTTGTGGCGCGTGCCCTCGGGGAAGATCACCACGACCTTGCCCTGCTCGAGCAGCGTCCTCGCCGTCTTCATCGCCTCCTCGTCCGACTCGCCGCGCCGGACCGGGAACGCGCCCATGCAGTTGAGGATCCAGCTGCGGAAGCGGCTGGCGAACATCTCCTGCTTCGCCATGAAGTAGATCGGCCGCCTGATGCAGCTCGCGATCGCGAACGGGTCGAGGAAGCTGCGGTGGTTGGGCGCCAGCAGGACGCCGCCCTTTTTCGGCACGTGGCCGCGGTTGATCCCCTTCCTCCGAAAGTAGATCTGCACGCCGGCCTGCAGCACCGCGCGCACGATCGGATAGACGATCGGGTGCACGCCCCGACGCCTTGTGCGCTCGTGATAGACCGCGAGCTCGCGTGCCGGTCCTCCAAACGGCATGACCGAAGTACCTAACCGGGGGGAGTGTGGTTACACGACCGCCGCCGTGCTCGTTAGGCTGCCGGGAGTGCCCGTGAGCCGAAGCATCAACGGCGCGTTGGCCGGCGGCCTGGCCGCCGCGATCTGGGCGGCGCAGCAGCCGCTCGACAAGCGCGCGTTCGGGAGCGATTACGACGACCTCGAGATCCTCGGGAAGGCCGTTACGCGCGGGAACGAGTGGCCGTACATAGGGCTCGCCCTGCACCTCGGCAACGGGGCGATCTTCGGCGCTGTCTACGCGCAGCTGCGGCCGTTCCTGCTTGGTCCGGCGCCGCTGCGGGGGCTCACCGCCGCGCTGGCCCAGAACCTGGCCATCTGGCCGCTGGGATCGCTGTCGGATCGCTATCACCCGGCGTCCAAGGAGCTCGTCGCCTTGACCGGCAACCGGCGGGCGTTCGCCCAGGCCAGCTGGCGCCACGCGCTGTTCGGCCTCGTTCTCGGCGTGCTCGAGCACCGCTTGAACGCACAGCGCGAGGCCGAGCCGCCGTTCGTGCCCGTCTCCTCGAACGGCCACGGCAACATCGAGCGCGCGGCAACGGCGACGGCCTAGACTGAGCCCGACTTCGCCGGAGTAGCTCAGCTGGTAGAGCAACGGTTTTGTAAACCGTGGGTCAGGGGTTCGAGTCCCCTCTCCGGCTTCGTCAGGAGCGCGGCCGGCGGAACAACGCGTCCCAGCGCACCGGCTTGGGGCCGCCGGGCACCGTCAGCTCGCCCGTCGCTGGATTCAGATAGGGGCCTAGACGCCTTCTCCTGACTCCCGCGAAGTAGCGGCGAAGGGCGACGAACGACGCGGTGCCCAGCGCGCCAAAGAGCAGCGCCAAGATGGGCGACACGTGGGTGACCAGGAGAATCGCGGCCACCAGCCAGTACGCAAGACAACCGACCAGAAACATCCGGTTGAGGAGGCGAAACTGGTAGTCCAGCTCGCGCGCCTGCTCGGCACCTTGGGCCGCCTCGGTCTCTCGCGGGGCCTTCGCCATCCAAGCCTCTACTCGGACGGGCGCGTGACGAGCTTTAGCCCTGGCGGCTCAGTGCTTGTCCTGCACCAGGCTCAGCGCGTAGTCCGGCCACCATTCGCCGGCGGCCGGTGCGCCGGGTCGGCACGGTCCGTCGCTTGCTCCGGGCTGCTTGATCCATAGGTAGGCGTCGACGAGGGCCTTCCCCGTGTTCGTGGTCGGCGCGTTGCCGATCGCCCGGCCCGGCGGGTTGCACCAGTCCGGCGCTCCGTCGGAGCCGTGGTAGGGGCCGTTTCCGTTGCGGCTCGTGTCGATCACGAAGTGCTTGCCGCCTAGCGCCTTCGACAGCCGGTTGCCGTAGCGAATCGTGGTGTCGGTGCCGTAGAAGTTGCTCACGTTGAGCGCGAAGCCGTCGGCGGCGCCGATCCCGGACTGGCGCAGCGCCGAGATTAGCTTTGTCTCTGGGTGGATCCAGCCGGCGTTGCCGGCGTCCAGATAGACCGTTGTGTTCTTGAGCGCCGCGAAGGCGCGCACGGCACCCCGCAGCAGCCCGTACCGCGCGGAGAGCTGGTCCGAGGGGATACAGCCGGTTAGGCCCTGAGGGATCGCGTCGGGCTCGACGATGACCGTGGCGACGTGGCGTCCGATCGCGGTCGCGAACTGCGTGAGCCATTGGCGATAGGCGTCGGCGGACGGCGCGCCCCCGGCTGAGTACTGCCCGCAATCGCGACCTGGGATGTAGTAGGCGACGAACAGCGCCGTCTTGTGCGCCCGGGCCGCCGCGACGGCGACGGTCTGGACGCTGCCAAGGTCGGCCTCGTTGGTGACCCATTGCGCGGTCGGCTGGCGGGCGAGCTGGGCGACGGCGTTCGCGTCCTGAGTCTGCCCGGCCTGCCGCCAGTGCTTGACCTGCAGGGCGGCCGGATTGGATGGATCCACGTAGTAGGAGTGGCCCGTGAGCGGGTTGGTGATCGGCTTGCCGCGGCGCTTGCTCGCATCCGCCGAGCCGCGCGAAGCGCACCCCGCGATCGCAAGCGCGACGGACAGCAGGCCAAAGATGAACAAGGGGCGGACGAGAGCGGAACTCAAGGAGGGCAATTCGAGCATAACCCCGCCGCGGGGAGATTGACCAGGCTGGTCGACACGCGGGCCAATCGATTTTCGACCGGCGGTCGTACGTAGTTCCTACTCAGGACCTGTTGCGCGCCATCGCACAACTGTGGTACGAACGCCGTGGGCTCGCTATCAACCCTCCCACCCTCGACCGCGGCCGAAGTGGTCTAGCCCATCACGTCGGCTGACATAGGACGGGTCCGCCGCCGGGCGCGTCCATAGAGAAGGTCACCCGCCTCTTGCCCGAGGCATTGCGATGGATCGATCTACCCCTGGACGGGTAGACGGGGGACCCGTCGCGCCGGGAGCCCGACCGGTGCACGACGGGGACTACGACTACCCGCGCTTCAGCCAAATCACGGGCCCTCTGGTCGCACCTCCGAGCGAGGGTGTGCCGCGCGTACGCTACCGGCGGCTGGCTGGCGTACGACCGCTGCGCACCCTGCTTGGGGCGCTGCTCGTGGTGGGCACCCAGACGGCCTTCTTCTGCTGGATCCTCCTGCCCCGGCACTGGCCGGTGGCCGACAAGTCGCCGCTGCTCTTCGCCAGTTCGATCGCGATGCTCTGCGCGATCTACACGATCGAGCTGTTCCGGCTGGTGAACGTGAGCACGCTGTGTCTCGCCACCGCCTTCGCCCGCGATCCGATCCCGATGGTGCCGGCACGCGGGAGCCGCCTTGCCTTCCTCACGACGATCGTGCCGTCGAAGGAGCCGATCGAGGTTGTGCGCAGGACGCTCGAGGCCGCGCTCGAGGTCCGGCATCACGGCACGTACCACGTGTGGCTCCTCGACGAGGGCGACGACCCCGAGGTACGTGCGATGTGCGCGGAGCTGGGCGTGCACCACTTCACCCGCAACGGCATCGAGGCGTGGAACCAGCCGAACGGAGCGTTCAAGGCGAAGACCAAGCACGGCAACTACAACTCTTGGCTCGAGGAGCACGGAGCCCGATACGACTTCTTCGTAGCGGTGGATCCGGACCACGTGCCGCTCCCCAGCTTCGCCGAGCGGATGCTGGGCTACTTCCGCGACCCGGACGTGGCATTCGTCGTCGGCCCCCAGGTCTACGGCAACTACGACAACTTGGTGACCAAGTGCGCGGAGTCGCAGCAGTTCGTATTCCACGGGCTGATCCAGCGGCTGGGGAACTTCTTCCGTTGCGCCATGTTCGTCGGCACTAACAACGCGGTGCGCATCGCCGCGCTGGAGCAGGTCGGCGGGCTCAAGGACAGCGTGACCGAGGACATGGCCACGAGCCTCTCGTGGCACAGCACCCGCAACCCTCTCACCGGACGAAAGTGGCGCTCGGTGTACACGCCGGACGTGCTGGCCGTCGGCGAGGGCCCGTCGAGCTTCACCGACTTCTTCAGCCAGCAGTACCGCTGGAGCCGCGGCACGTTCGAGGCGCTGCGCGGTCACTTCTGGCGCTGCTTCCCCGGCCTCCGGATGGGCGGCAAGTTGCATTACATGTTGATCTCGAGCTACTACCCGTCGGCGGCGATCGGATGGACGCTCGGCGCGATCAACTGCCTGCTGTATCTACTGCTCGGCACCACCGGCATTCGCGTGCAGCCGAGCGTGTGGGTGGCCGTGTACGTGGACCTGGCGGTGGTCCAGTTCTGCCTCTACGCGTCGAACCGCAAGCACAACGTCAGCCCGCACGAGCTCGAGGGCTCCTCGGGCGCGGCGGGGATGTTCATATCCGTGCTCGCGGCGCCCGTCTACGTGACAGCGCTGTTCGGAATGCTGCTCAGGCGCACGGCGAAGTTCGTGGTCACCCCGAAGGGCGACTCTCAGACCGCCGACTCGCTGCGCACGTTTGCCGGCCACCTGCGCTGGGGCGCGCTGTTCGCCGGGGCACTCGCCGCGTCGATCGTCATCGACCATCCGCAGTCGAGCATGCGGTTCTGGTCGTCGGGCCTGATCGTGGTCTGCCTCACGCCGATGCTTATCTGGCTGATCCAGCGCTTCGCGCGGCGGCCTCGGAGGCCGCGCCGGCAGCCGGTGGAGGCTCCCCGCACCGAGCAGGCGCTCAAGCCTGAGCTGGAGGCCGCGTGAGGACTCGCCGCCGCAGGCGCGTGCGGTTGATGCAGACGTTCGTGGGGATGGTCGCGCTGACCGGTGCAGTGGCCGTGAACGGGCCGCCGCTCGTCAAGTTCGTGAAACACGAGCGCCATCAGTGGCTGATCAACACCAAGTCCTACAAGGAGCGCTACGGCCACTGGTCGATCCTGCCCGTGCCGTCGAAGATGCGCGTGAACGCGGTCCACGCGGCGATGCTCTACACGGGCAAGGTCCTGATCATCGCCGGGTCGGGCAACAACATCGACACCTTCAAGGCAGGCAAGTTCGTGTCGCTGTTGTGGGACCCGAAGACCGACAAGTTCAAGAAGCTCTACACGCCCAGCGACATGTTCTGCGGCGGGCACGCCTTCCTGCCGGACGGCAAGCTGCTGATCGCGGGCGGCACTTCTCGGTACGAGTACCTGGCGGACCAGGTTCACCTTGCCGCCGGCGTGATGACGGTCACCAACGCCAGCCTGCGCGACAGCACGATCCTGGCCAAGGGCACGCTCTTCAGGGCGTCGAATGGGACGCTCTACAAGTCGATCGCGGACACCTCGATCCCTTCCGCCACCCGGCAGACCCTGCGCGTGGGCCGGCACCTGCAGTCAAGCGTGGTCCCGAGCTCCACACGACTGTGGGTGCAAGCGGTGAAGCCCGGTCGCGCGGCCGTGACGAGGATCGAGGGCAGGTACGCGGTCCAGGGCCTGGTCGGAGCAGAGGCCACGAACATCGTCGGGACCGCGAACAAGCTGACGCTCGATCAGCAGGACTTCTGGGGGTCGCGCGACTCGTACATATTCGACCCGGCGACCGAGCGCTACACGAAGGTCGCGAACATGAACCTCGCGCGCTGGTACCCAACGCTCGTCACCCTGGCCGACGGGCGGGTGCTGTCGGTGTCGGGGCTGGATCAGTTCGGCCAGATCATCGTGGGGACCAACGAGGTCTGGAGCCCGAAGACCCACCGCTGGAGCATCGCGAAGAACCTCTACCGGCAGTTCCCCACCTACCCGAGCCTGTTCCTGATGCCCAACGGCAACCTCTTCTTCAGCGGTTCCAGCACGGGCTTCGGCCCGAACACCGCGGCTTGGCGGACGCCGGGGATCTGGAATCTGAAGAAGAACACCTACAAGCCGGTGCTCGGCATGCGGGACGCCGACAAGGAGCAGACCAGCGGCAGCGTGCTGCTGCCGCCCGCGCAGGCCGAGCGCTACGCGATCGTCGGCGGAGGCGGGACCGGCGACGTGAACACGGCGACCGGCCGCATCGACATCGCCAACCTCAAGGCCAAGAACCCGCGCTGGCAGCCCGCCGCGACGCTCCCGACGCCGACGCGCTACCCCGAGCTCGTGATCACCCCCGATGACAACCTGGTGATCTCCGGCGGATCGAGCAAGTACCGCGGCGAACTGGGCAGCGACGTCCTCGAGTGCCACCTGTTCGATCCGAGGACGAACAAGCTCACAAAGCTGGCCGACCCGCTCGTTGGCCGCGACTACCACGCGGAGGCGTTGCTACTCCCGGACGGGCGGATCATCACGTCCGGCGGGAACCCGCTGTTTGGCGACAGGAAGGACGTGACGCAGGGCTACTTCGAGCAACGCGTCGCGATCTACTCGCCGCCCTACCTCTACCACGGGGCGCGTCCGCGAATCACCGCCGGGCCGCAACAGATCGCGCGCGGTGAGAGCGCGATCTACAGGACACCCGACGCGGCGTCGATCAAGACGGCTCGCCTGATCCGGCCGGGCCTGTCCACTCACGTGACCAACGTCGAGCAGCGTTCCGTCGCTCTCGCCATGAAGCCCGCGACCGGCGGCGTCCAGCTGACGATCCCGACGGGCGCCGGACTGGTGCCGTCGGGCTGGTACATGCTCTTCCTAAACAACACCCGCGGGGTGCCGTCAGAGGCCTACTGGGTCCACGTCGACTGAGCCGCTAGAAGACGGCGTTCTGCGCGAGGCCCAGCGCGTAGTCGGGCCACCAGGTGCCGGCGCTCGGACCGCCGTTGCAGGTGCCGTCCGACTTGCCGGGCCCCTTCACCCAGAAGTACGCGTCCACGAGCGGGCTGGCGGTCTGCGCCGTGGGCGGCTCGCCGAGCCCGCGGCCGGGCGGATTGCACCATGCTCCCCCGGGAGCACTCCCCTTGCCGTTGCGGCTCGTGTCGACCAGGAAGTGCTTGTCCATGCCGAGCCCCTGGACGATCGTGGTGCCGTAGGCGATCTCTGACGACGTCGCATCGAAGTTCGATGTGTTGAGCGCGAAGCCGCGCGCGCCCGCGACTCCGGCCTGCTTAAGGCGGGCGATCATCGTGGAAGCGGGCTGCCATCCGGCGTGCCCGGCGTCGAGGTAGACCGACACGAGCGGGTTCGCCGAGAGGTGAGCCACCGCGTACTGGAGCAGCGAGTAGTAGGTGGCCTGGCGATCGCTCGACAGGCAGCTCAGCTCCGCGAGGCCGTCGGGCTCGAGGATGACCGCGGCGCGGTGCGCGCCGATGCCCTGGGCCATCTGGTCGATGAACGACTGGTAGGCGGCCGGGCTCGAGGCGCCGCCTGACGAGTACTGCGAGCAGTCGCGCCAGGGAAGGTCGTAGGCCACGAGCACCGGCATCGCCCCCGCGGCGGTCGTCTGGCCCACCCACCAGCTCACGTCGCCCGCGGTGCCGCCGTGGCCGTAGCTCCAGTCGCCGAACCACTTGGCGCTCGGCTGCGAGGCGATCTTCCCGATCATCGCCGCGTCGGTCATCCGGCCGGCGGCGGCCCACTGGCGCTGGGTCTTCACCGCATCGGAGTTGGGATCCACGTAGAAGCGGGCCCCCACGAACGGGTTCGACGACGTGGTCGTCGGCGTGCCGGTGACGGGTGTGGTGACCACGGGCGCCGGGACGATCGGCTTCTTCGTCCGCTTGCGGCTGCGCCGGTGCTTCTTCTTGTGCTTGCGGTGCTTCTTGTGGTGCTTAGCGCGCTTGTGGTGCTTTGTGGTGCCGCTGCCGCGGGGCGGGCTTGCCGAGGCGCCCGAGAGCGGAAGCACGCCCATGGCGACGGCGAGAATTACGAGCAGCGTGAGTGTTCGGGCGAGAGGTCTAGGCATCCGTGCCCCAGGTGAGGTACGGCCACGTTGTTCCCTTGCGCCCTGCCCGCGAAACCGTCGGCGGCGAAGCTACCGTTGAACATATGTCCAGCCGGTCGGACAATCGCAGCGTCGTCGAGCGGCGCATCGCGAACAGCGCGGTGGACGAGACCGGCGTGGGCAAGCCGTTGTCGCGGCGGGCGCGGCACACCCGCCGGAGCGTAGAGGCGTACCTCGCGGCCGGTGTTATGCCGCGGTATATGGAGCGCCTGCGAGAGATCGAGGCGGAGCGCCGGAGGCTGCGCGGCCAGATCGGGCGGGCGTATCGATGGCTGCAGGCCAGGCACGGTGACGACCGCGAGGCGTTCGCGCGTGAGTGGCGGGCCCGTGCCGAGCGCTTCAGCTTCGATGAGATCAACCGCCTGATCGACGACCACAACGAGTGGTATCCGGTCGAGGCCAGGCTGCCCCTCAACCCGCGCACCGGCGACTACGTGCTGATCCGCGGCCGCTCGTACCGCCGCCAGCCACTCGGGCCGGAATGGGTGCTCGAGCAGTTCCCGCCGGCTTAGGGCACTAGACGCGGCCGGTGTCGCGCCGGTAGGCCTGTCGGGCGAGCACCACGAGCGCCACGGTCCAGGCGACGATCACAAGCCAGCCGCGCGCCCCCCAGCCGTGGCCGCCGAGCGACACGTGGCTGGCCTGGACCAGCCAGTAGGAGGGCAGGTTCTGAGCGAGGTCGTGCAGGAAGCCGTGGTGGCTGATCGGGAACCATGTGCCGCTCACCAGGGCGAGCAACGACACGGTGCTGCCCATAACCGGCCCGATCGAGTCGACCGTGATCAGGTGGCCGATCAAGATCCCGAGGGCGGCGAACGGCATCAGCCCGATGAGGATGAGCAGGGTCATCTTCACCCAGTCGTTCGCGGGCAGGCTGACCCCCAGCGATGCGCCGGACACGTAGAGCAGCGCCAACGAGACCAGCGCCATCCCGCCCGCGCCGATCGCGCTCGTGGGCGACCGCCCGAACAGCGACACGCTGCCGCCATCCGGCCGCGTCAGTCCCAGCAACATGTCGATCGTCGTCGACTTGCCGGCGCCGTTCGGCCCCAGCCGGGCCACTGTCTCACCGCGCTCGATCGAGATATCCACGCCGCGCACGGCGCGGACGGGACCCTGGGCCGAGTTGAAGGTCTTCTGTAGGCCGGTGAGCTCGATGTGCTGAGCGGTCACCGACCTCAGTCTGCCGAATGCACCAGTTGCACGTCGATGCGTGCTCGCGGGTGCCAGCGCTCCACGATCCTAACGAGCGCGTCCGCCACGCGCGGGTCGAACTGGCCGCCCGCGCAGGCGCGCACCTCGGCAAGCGCGGCCTCGACCGGCATCGCCGGGCGATACGAGCGGTCGGTGGTCATCGCGCTGTAGGCATCGCAGCAGGACACTACCCGCGCCTCGATCGGGATCCCCTCGCCGGCGAGCCCATCGGGGTAGCCGCCGCCGTCGTAGTGCTCGTGGGACGAGCGGACGATCGAGCCCACCTCCGCCAGAAGGCCGCCAACGCGGTTCAGCAGCTTCTCGCCCTCGATCGTGTGGCGGCGCATGATCTCCCACTCCTCGTCGGTGAGCGAGCCGGGCTTGTTGATGATCTCCTTGGGCACCGAGATCTTGCCGACGTCGTGGAGCAGCGCCCCGAACTCCACCCGAGTGCGCTGGTGCGGATCCAGGTCGAGCTCGTCCGCCACCGCCAGGGCCAGCTCCACCACGCCGCGGCTGTGGTCGCCTGTGTAGGCGTCGTCCGCCTCGATCACCTCGCCGAGCAGCATCGCCGTGCCCCGATAGGCGTTGCTCAGCTCGAGCGTGTTGTCGATGCGCGCGCGACGCTCCTGAGCGAAGGACGCGAGCAGGCCAAGCAGGGGGACCACGAGGAGGAGACCGAACGGGCTGCCGGCCGCCACGAACGCGGCGAGCAAGCCAATCGGAGCGAGAGCGACGTCCACCGAGTAGACCCACGCGAGCACTCGCAGCTGCGCCTCCGGGCGCACCCCCGAGGCGAGCCAGCCGCGCGCCATGCCCCAGGCGGCGTCCAGCAGGAACTGCGCGGCCAGCGCGGCCACGTACACGGGCCACTTCGACCACTCGGGCGTGGTCGCGTCGGCGACCACGAGCACGAGGGCTGGGCCGACTGAGTACCAGGAGTCGGCGAAGGCGTGCAACGCGCGCGAGGGGTGAGACTTGCCCATCGCGGCATTGCCAAGCCGCGTGAGCGCGAACGACAGGGCGACGATAAGCGGCACCACCGGCGCCGGCAGCACGAACAGCGCCGCCACGAAGATCACCTCGGTGGGCATCGCGTACCCGTCGCCCACCTCGAAGGTCACCCGATAGGCCAGCGTGTAGGTGGCCAGCACGATCAGAAGAGCGGTGAGCGACAGGTCGTGGGGCCAGTCGAGCAGCATCGCCATGGCCAGGGCCACGAGGGCGAACGAGCCGCCGACCAGCGCCTCCACCACGAGCTCGCGTCCCTGCAGCGGCCGTCCGGCGCGCTCGCGGCCCGACTCCACGAGCTGCTCGGAGTCGAGGAGCCCAGAAAGGGAGGAGGTCTGTGGGACGGAGATGTCCATGGCTGAGCCCGGCCGCAAGGGCCGTTCCGGTCTTAATCGGCACAAAGGTCGGACAGATGAGTTCGGCTGCCCTAACGCGTTCTGGACGAACGTCCGATGAGCCAAACGCGCCGCCCGCCGACCATTCTGAGTGCGCTGAGACGTATGGGGCAAACCCGCCGCGAGGCGGGGACGCAAAGCCAGAGGTCTCGCATGGATGCGAGATAGCTCGGCTGCCGACTCAGAGCTCCGAATGATGAAAGACACGGAGGTCTGCACCCATGGCGTTTTCTCGTAACTCGTTTCGTCTGACGTGCCTTGCCGCCGTGGGCGCAGTGTTTCTGCTCGCCTTCGGCGCCTCGAACGCGTTCGCATCCTGCAGCTACTCGACAGAGGGCAAGACGTTCTCGCAGTGGAACGACCCGTCCTACTACGTGCCCGCCCCCAACGGCGGGTTCGAGGGTGGCACCGTAGGCTGGACGCTGTCCGGGGCCAGCCTCGTGTCCGGCAACGAGTCGTTCTTTCTGGGCGGCTCCTCTGACACGAGCTCCCTGTC
>JBKPDA010000014.1:0-13257 GCA_046727635.1 Actinomycetota bacterium
ATGGCGCGCCCGCCTCCATCACGGCGTCCGCTGCCGCCAGCGCGGCCGCGAACGTGTCCGGCTGGGTGTAGCCGCCGTCGGTGACCGCGTGCAGGTGGGCGAAGTCGATCACCGGGCGCACCCACGGCACCTGCGACGCGATCGCCAGGACGTCGTCGAGGCTGCCCAGCTCGCGCACGCGTCCCATCACCTCGACCCCGAACGGGACGCCGCGACCCTTCGGCTCGAGACGCTCGCGCAGCTCCGTGAGTTGCGCGACCACCGCCGCCAGCGCGTCCTCGCGCTCCCGCCCGAGCAGGAAGCCGGGGTGGAACACCACCACGTCGGCGCCACAGGCTGCGGCGATGCCGGCCGAGTGGTCGAGCATGCCCACCGCCATGCGGTGCTTCTTGCCGCCGTGGTCGACGTGGCCGAGGAAGGCCGGAATCGGGGCGTGCACCGACAGCACCACGCCCAGCTCGCGTGCCACGTCGCCGAGGCGGTCGGCGTAGTCCCAGTCCATCCAGAAGCCGCCCTCGAAGTCGATCTCGCAAGCGTTGTAGCCGCGCTCAACCAGCCATTCAACGGCGCCTTCGGGGTCGTCGCGAGAGGGGAGGAAGGAGGGGCCGAAGCGGATCGTTCCCATGTCTCTTTAAAGCTAGCCATGGAAGGAATCGGTGACGGGTCGCGTCTTCCCCCACATGAGCCGAGCAGCCCTAATCGCATTGATCGCCCTGCTGGTGGCCGGCGCCGCCGGCGTGCAGGCGGCAACCAAGAAGCTGACGCTGAAGTCCGAGAGCGTGTCGAGCCTGAACTCGAGCGTCCTCGCCGCGCCGAACGGCCGGACCCTCTACCGGCTGAGCCCCGAGACCTCCAAGCACGTGCTCTGCACCACGCCGTGCCTCAAGTTCTGGAAGCCGCTGACCGTGCGCTCCAAGTCCACCACCGTGAAGCTTCCGAGCGGAATCAGAGGCAAGATCGGCTTCCTCGCGCGCGGGAAGAAGTTCCAGGTGACGCTTAAGGGCCGCCCGCTGTACACGTTCGTCGGCGACGCCGCGACGGGGCAGGCAGCCGGACAGAACATCAAGAGCTTCGGCGGCACCTGGCACGTGCTCACGGTGAAGACCAGCACCACAAACGCGCCGCCAGCGCCGGCGCCGCCTTCACCGGCGCCGCCCGCGCCCTACAACTACTGATCAGTAGTCGATCACGGTCCTGATGCCGTCCTGCGCGTGCATCAGGTCAAAGCCGCGGTTTACCTCGTCGAGCGTGATCTTGTGCGAGACGAACGGGTCCACGTCGATGTCGCCGTCCAGCCAGCGCTGCACGAGCTGCGGCACCTGGTCGCGGCCCTTCACGCCGCCGAACGACGAGCCGCAGATGCGCCGGCCGGTGATCAGGAAGCGCGGGATCACCTCGAGCTTCTCGCCCTTGCCGGCCACGCCGATCACCGTGCAGAGCCCCCAGGCCATCCGGGCCGCCTCCACCGCCTGGGCCATCACGGACACGAGGCCGGTCGCCTCGAAGGTGTAGTCGGCGCCGAAGCCGCCGGTCTCCTCGAGCACGCGCGCGACGGTGTCGTCGCCCGCCTTCCACAGGTCCGTGGCGCCCTGGCCGCGGGCGAGCTCGAGCCGGTCGTCGGAGTGGTCCACCACGATGATCCGCTCGGCGCCCTGCAGCCGGCAGCCGGCCACCGCCCCGAGGCCCACCATGCCGGCGCCGAACACCACGCAGGTAGAGCCCGGCTCGACCTTTGCCGTGTACATCGCGGCGCCCAGCCCGGTGGACAGGCCGCACGCGAACAGGCATGCGCGGTCCAGCGGCGCCTCGGGCGAGATCTTCGCCAGCGCGATCTCCGGCATCACCGTGGCCTCGGCGAACGTGCTCGTGCCCATGAAGTGGCGAATCGGCTCGCTTCCGCGGCTGAGGCGAGTGGTGCCGTCGGGCAGATAGCCACGGTTCTGCTCCTCGCGGATGGCCATGCAGAGGTTGGTCTTGGGGCTGCGACAGTGCACGCACTCGCGGCACTGGGGCGAGAAGAGCGTGACCACGTGGTCGCCGACCGCCACGTCCTTCACACCCTCGCCGATCGCCTCGACCACGCCCGCGCCCTCGTGCCCGAGCACGGTTGGCGCGTAGCCGGACGGGTCGGCCCCCGAGGCCGTGTACATGTCGGTGTGGCATATGCCGCAGGCCTGGAGTCGGACGAGCACCTCACCGGAGTGCGGTCCGGCGAGGTCCACCTCCTGAACCGCCAGCGGTGAGCCGAACTCCTCCAGCACGGCAGCGCGAACCCGCATTCACTTCTCCTCTACTCGGGGCCAGACCTGTGGAGTCTCCCCGATTCGACGAAGCCAAGGCGGCTATGCGGTGCACTCTTCGGCGCTTGCCTCGCAGGCGCCCGGCAGGCGGCTCAGCAGCTCGGACAGCTGCTTCAGCTCTTGCTCCGTGTAGAGCTGCTCGCAGATCTCACGGATTGCCGCGGTATGGCTGACGGACGCCTCCTTCAGCCGTTTCGTGCCGGCCTCGGTGATCACCGCGTAGGTCACGCGGGCGTCCCTGGTACAGATGCCCTTGTTCACGAACCCCTGTGCCTCGAGGCCTTCGAGGAGCCGGGTGACGCCGGATGGCGTGAGCTGCAGGCGCTCGGCCAGATCGACGCGCCGGAGCTGGCCGTCCTCGGCGCGAGAGAGCAGGAGGAGCGCCTCGAAGTCGTTGACCGACAGGCCGTGATCGCCCTGCAGCTGCGCGCTCACCAGCCGCCTCACGGCCGCGTGGCCACGTAGGAGACGCACCCAGACTTCGAGTGCTGTAGCTTCTTGATCGCGCAATAGTTGAGTTCTCATGTATCTCTGCTACGATGCTTGACGAGTCAACTATATCCCGCTCAGGAGGTTTTGAATTGAGCACTGCAACGACTCGGGGCGCCCTTCCCGTTGGGACGTGGAACCTCGACCCAGTCCATACCTACGCCGGCTTCGAAGTGAATTACATCGCCGGCACATTTCGCGGCAGCTTTTCGCCCGTTGACGCCAAGCTCGTGGTGGCCGAGGACGGCAGCGTCAGCCTCACCGGCTCCGCTCCGGTCTCCGGAGTGAAGGTGCAGGAGGAGAACTTGAGCGGCCATCTCCAGTCGCCTGACTTCTTCGACGCCGAGCGTTCGCCGCAGATCACGTTCAACTCCACGGATGTGAGCGTATCCGGCGACGAGGTCACCGTTACGGGCGACCTGACGATCAAGGGCACCACGCTTCCGGTGATCGCTCGCGGCACCGTCAGCGAGACCACCGAGTACAACGGCGCCGAGCGCATTGGTCTGAAGCTCCAGGCCAAGATCGATCGCACCCAGTACGGCATCAACTGGAACGCCCCGCTCGCGAGCGGCAAGCAGGCGCTCGCGAACAACGTGACCCTGAACACCGAGCTCGCGTTCGCGAAGGAGTAACGATGACTGTCCTCGGCATTTCGGGCAGCCTCCGAGGCGACTCGCATAACCGCAGGCTTCTGCATGCGGCCGCCGAGTTGTTCCCGGGGGACGTGGAAGTGGAGATCTGGGACGGCCTCAAGGCCGTTCCGCCCTACGACGAGGACGACGACGGCGATTCGGCGCCGGCGGCCGTTGCGCAGCTGCGCACGGCAATCGCCGGCGCCGACGCGCTGTTCTTCAGCACGCCCGAGTACAACCACTCGATCCCAGGCGTGCTGAAGAACGCCATCGACTGGGCGTCGCGGCCGGCGGGGGCAAGCGCGTTCATGAACAAGCCGGTGGCCGTGGTGGGGGCGAGCACGGGCGCCTTCGGCGCGGTCTGGGCACAGGCCGAGCTGCGCAAGGTGCTGGCGTCCACCGGCGCCCGCGTGGTGGAGGGCGAGCTGGCCCTCGGTCACGCGCACGAGCGCTTCGACGACGACGGGCGGCTTCTCGACGCGAACCTGCGCGAGGAGCTGCAAGAGGTGGTCGACGCGCTGATGGCCGAGGTCCGGCCTCGGGAGGCGGTCGCAGCGTAGCCCGGCCGCTTCGTATGGCAGGCTTCCGGGCGCGATGAGCGACGACCCGGTCCTGCAGGAGCGTCGCGGGCACGTTCTGGTAGTGACGCTGAACCGCCCGGACGCCCGCAACGCGGTGAACGCGGCGCTGGCGCAGGGCGTGGCCAATGCGCTCGATGCGTTGGACGGCGATGACGAGCTGCGCGTGGGGGTGCTGGTGGGGGCCGGCAAGGGCTTCTCGTCGGGAATGGATTTGAAGGCGTTCGTCACCGGGGAACGTCCGTGGGTGGACGACCGGGGCTTCGCCGGCATCACCCGCCGTGCGTCCGACAAGCCGCTGATCGCGGCGGTGGAGGGGTTCGCCGTGGCGGGCGGTCTCGAGATCGCCCTGTCGTGCGACCTGATCGTGGCCGCCCGCGACGCCCGCCTCGGCATCGCCGAGGTGAAGCGCGGCCTGGCGGCCGCGGCCGGAGCGCTGATCCGGCTGCCGAAGCGCATCCCGTACCACGTGGCCATGGAGCTGGCGCTGACCGGCGAGTTCATCGACGGCGCGCGCGCGTATGAGGTGGGCCTCGTGAACCGCGTCGTGGATCCTGGCGGAGCGCTCGACGCCGCCCTGGAGCTGGCGGAGACGATCGCCCAAAACGCGCCGCTGGCCGTGGCCGCCTCGAAGCGGGTCATCTCGCAGACCCAGGACTGGGACGAGGCCGAGGCCTGGGCCAAGAACGACGAGATCGTCGGCCCCGTGATGGTCTCCGAGGACGCCCGCGAAGGCGCGACGGCGTTCGCGGAGAAGCGGGCGCCGGAGTGGAAGGGGCGGTAGTCAAGTAGGACGGGTCTGGGGTCTGGGGTCTGGGGTCTGGGGTCTCGGGTCTCGGGTCTCGGGTCTCGGGAAAGATCTGTGATCTGTGATCTGTGATCTGTGATCTGTCGCGGGCGGGCACAGTTGCTGCAATCGATTGCAGACGCCACTGCCCGCCCGCGGTTTGACACTCCCGCTCAGGCATGCAAACGTTTGCAGACAAGATGACCGAACTGCTCGCCGGCTACGAGGGCATGCTGCTGCTCCGTCGCTTCGAGGAGGCGATGCAGCGGCTGTTCCTGCGCAACGAGATCCATGGCACGGTGCATCTGTACATCGGCCAGGAGGCGGTGGCGGTGGGGGTGTGCTCCGCGCTCCGGGACGACGACTGGGTGGCGGCCACGTACCGCGGACACGGCGCGGCGCTGGCCAAGGGCACGCCGCCCGAGGCGCTCGCGGCGGAGCTGATGGGGCGATCGACCGGCGCGTGCGGCGGCCGCGCCGGCTCGATGAACGTGGTGGACCTCGAGCACGGCCTGATTGGCTGCTTCGGCATCGTCGGCGGAAGCATCGCCGCGGCCACAGGGGCCGGCATGTCCGCCGCGCGCGACGGCCGCGTGGTGGCCGCCTTCTTCGGCGACGGCGCCGCCAACCAGGGCTACTTCCACGAGTGCCTCAACTTCGCCCAGGTGCTGCAGCTGCCGGTGATCTATGTGTGCGAGAACAACGGCTACGGCGAGTTCACGCCCACCGACGCCGTCACGGCCGGCGGCGACATCGCGGCGAGGGCCGCCACGCTGGGGATGCCGGCCCAGAAGGTGGATGGGAACGATCTCGAGGCCGTGAACGCGGCGGCCCGCGAGGCGGTGGAGCGCGCTCGGGGCGGCGGCGGCCCGGCCTTCATCGAGGCGCTCACCTACCGGCAGGTGGGGCACTCGAAGTCGGATCCCGGCGCATACCGGCCGGAGGGCGAGCTCGAGCTCTGGCTGGCTCGCGATCCACTCGCCGCGCTCCGCGCGCGGCTGCTCGGCGAGCTGAAGGTGGGGGAGGACCGCGTCGAAGCGGTCGAGCGGGCCGTGGAGCAGCGGATCGAGCAGGCGGTGGAGTCGGCGCTTGCCGGGCCATACCCCGAGCCCGAGCCCGCGCGGGAGTACGCGGCATGAGCCTCGACTTCCGTACCGCCATCCGCGAGGCGCTGGCCGAGGAGCTCGAGCGCGACGAGCGCGTCCTCTTCATGGGTGAGGACGTGGCCGCCCCTGGCGGCGTGTTCGCGGTCACGCCCGGCCTGCAGGAGCGCTTCGGGCCCGAGCGGGTGATCGACACGCCGATCTCCGAGCTGGCGCTGGCGGGCGCCGCGTTCGGCAGCGCGGTGACGGGCCTGCGCCCCGTGATCGAGATCATGTTCGGCGACTTCATGCCGCTGGCGATGGACTCGCTCGTGAACCAGGCGGCGAAGTACTGGTACATGTCGAACGAGCAGGCGAGCGTGCCGCTGGTGGTGCGCTGCGCGGTGGGCGCCGGCGGCCGCTTCGGCGCGATCCATTCGCAGAACCCGAGCAGCTGGTTCCAGGGCGTGCCGGGCCTGAAGGTGGTCTGCCCGGCGTTTCCGGGCGAGGCCAAGGCGCTCCTCAAGGGAGCCATCCGCGACAACAACCCGGTGCTGTTCCTGGAGCACAAGCGGCTCTACTCGCTGAGCGAGGAGCAGACGCCGGGGAACGGGGTGCTCACGGCAGGGCAGGCGCGGGTGGTGCGTGCCGGGAGCGACCTGACCCTCGTGTCGGTGATGAAGGGGGTGCACGACGGGCTGGCCGCGGCGGAGCTGCTGGCGATCGACGGGGTGGACGTGGAGGTGATCGACCTGCGCTCGCTGCGGCCGCTCGACCTGCAGACGGTGCTGCGCTCGACCGAGCACACGAACCGGCTGCTCGCCGTGGAGGAGGGGCCCGCGCTCGGCGGCTGGGCCGCTGGGCTCGTGGGCGCCGTGGCCACCGCCGCACTCGAGCACCTCGACGACGTGTGGGTCTTGGCGACGCCGGAAACACCGATTCCGTACAGCCCGCCGCTCGAGGACGCGTTCCTGCCCGGCGCCGAGGCGATCGCCGGCTCGGTCCGCGCGCGGCTCGGCCTCCCGGCGGAGAGGAGTTGAGATGGGCAGCACCTTCGGCCTGAACACCGTGGACTGGGAGCAGCGCGTGGACGTGGACCGCCTGCGGCGGGAGCGCCTCGCGCGCGTGAAGCAGCTGCTCGAGGAGTCGGAGCTCGGTGCGCTGCTCTGTTTCGACATGGCGAACATCCGCTACGTCACCGCCACCCACATCGGCACGTGGGCGATGGACAAGCTCGCGCGCTTCTCGCTGCTCATGCGCGACGCTGAGCCGATCGTCTGGGACTTCGGCTCGGCCGCGCGCCATCACGACATCTACTGCCCGTGGCTCGAGGGGCGCTCGCCCGCCGGCATCTCGACGATGCGCGGTGCGATGTCTCCGGAGAGCGGACGCGCGGAGGACGTGGCGGACAAGGTCCGGCGCGAGCTGGAGGCGCGCGGGCTGCTCGGCGAGCCCCTGGGCGTGGACGTGGTGGAGCCGCCTGTGCTGTTCGCACTCCAGCGGGCGGGCATCGAGATCGCCGACGGACAGCAGCTCATGCAGCGCGCGCGCGTGATCAAGACGGAGGACGAGCGCACGCTGCTCGATACCGCTTGCATGATGGTGGACTCCGCGTACGACGAGCTCTACCGGAACCTGCGGCCGGGAATGAGGGAGAACGAGTGCGTGGGCCTGGTGAGCAAGGTTCTCTACGACCTCGGCTCGGAGCACGTGGAGGGTGTCAACGCGATCTCGGGCGAGCGCTGCAGCCCGCATCCGCACGTGTACAGCGATCGCGCCCTGCGCCCAGGCGACCCAGCGTACTTCGACATCCTGCACTCGCACCTCGGCTACCGCACCTGCTACTACCGCACGTTCGCGGTGGGCAGCGCGTCGCCGGCGTTGGTGGATGCCTACAAGCGCTGCCGCGACCTGCTCGACCGCGCGATCGCGCTGGTCCGGCCGGGTGTGACCACCGGCGAGGTGGCCAGCGTCTGGCCGCGCGCGCAGGAGTTCGGCTTCCCCAACGAGGAGGCGGCGTTCGCGCTGCAGTTCGGGCACGGCGTGGGCCTCTCGATCTGGGAGAAGCCGATCATCAGCCGCCTGGTGTCACTCGACCATCCGGAGACGATCGAGGAGGGCATGGTGTTCGCGCTCGAGACCTTCTGGCCGGCCTCGGACGGCTGGTCGGCGGCGCGCATCGAGGAGCAGCTGGTGGTGACGGCCGACGGCTGCGAGGTGATCACCCGCTTCCCCGCCGAGGACCTGATGATCGCCGGCCGCGAGCACTATTACACGGCCCACGGGCAGCTGCCCGGGGTGCGCGAGACGCAGTCGAACCTCAATCAGGCGTCGCCGGCTGACCGGGTGCCGAGCGACGGCGGCGCTCCGGCGCGGGCGCGGTAGAAGCGCGCTGTACGAGCTGTACGGGGAGCACCACGTCCTCCGCGGCGGCGGCCTCGCCGTCTTCGGCGATGCGCTCGAGCAGCAGCTCGGCGGCCCTCAGTCCCATCTCGTAGTGGGGGATGCGAACAGTGGTGAGCGGCGGGTTGAACTTGTCGGCGAACGGCATGTCGTTGAAGCCGACGATCGAGATGTCGTCGGGGCAGCGCAGGCCCCGCTCGGCGAGCGCGTCGTAGCAGCCGAGCGCCATCAGGTCGTTGCCGGCCACGAGGCCGGTGAACTCGGCCCGCGCGTCGAGGAGGTCGGCCAGCGCACGGGCGCCCTGCTCCTCGGTGAACGCGTCCCCGAAGCGGATCGCATCCGCATGGGGCTCGAGGCCCACGGCGGCGAGCGTCTCGAGGAAGGCCTCGTGCCGGGCGGCGCCCGTGGACGCCCACTGCGGCCCCGCCACGTGCGCGATCCGCTCGTGGCCGAGCGCGGCGAGGTGCTCCACGGCCTGGCGTACGCCGCCGCGATCGTCGGCCACCACGGCGGGGATCGCGTGGCTCGTTATGCGGCGGTTGATCAGCACGAGCGAAAGGCCCGCCGCCGCCTCCCTCAACAACCCATCGTCGCGCGTGGCGGTGGCGGCGATGCAGCCGTCCACCTGGCGGGCGCGCATGGTCTCGAGCGCCGTCCGCGCGCGCTCCTCGTCGTTGTCGGTATTGGCCACCAGCGCGGTGAAGCCCGCCGGAGCCAGCGCGTCCTCGATGCCGCGGACCATCGGCGGGAAGAGCGGATTGGTGATGTCCGGGATCAGCACCGCGACCGTGAACGAGCGGTTCGTCTTGAGGCTGCGGGCGATCGGATTGGGCCGGTAGCCGAGCTCGCGGGCCGCCGCCACCACGCGCTCGCGGGTGGCCGAGTTGACCATGTGGCTCGTGCTGTCGCTGAGCGCCCGCGAGACGGTGGCGGGGTGCACGCCGGCGCGCTCGGCCACGTCGCTCAGCTTCACGGTGCCGCCTGCCATCGTGGCCCCGATTATCCGGTTGGCCCCGGCGCCATCCCGGCCGCGGCGGGCGTCGGACTGGGCCGCGCGCCGAGGTAGAGAGCGGCCACGCGCGGATCGTCGAGCAGCTCGCTGCCCTTCCCGCGGAGCTTCACCACGCCCGCGTCCATTACCGCGCCATGCTCCGCGATTGCAAGCCCGGCCCGCGCGTTCTGCTCCACGAGCAGCACCGTGCGGCCGTCGTCGTTCATGCGGGCGATCGTCTCGAACACCGTCTGCCGGGCCTTCGGCGCGAGCCCCATCGACGGCTCGTCGAGCAGTATCAGCCGGGGGTCGAGCATCAGCGACCGGGCCAGCTCCACCAGCTTCTGCTCGCCGCCGGAGAGGGAGCCTGCCTTGCTATTGCGGCGCTCGCGCACGATCGGGAAGCGGTCCGCCACCTCCTCGATCCGGCGGCGTGCGTGCGCGCGGTCGCCGAGGACGTGGGCGCCCAGCAGCACGTTCTCCCACACGGTCATGAGCGGGAACAGGCTGCGCTCCTGTGGCACGTGCACCACGCCGCGCGCCAGCACCTCGCGCGGGCCGAGCGACTCCAGGCTCTCGCCGTCGAGCGAGATCGTCCCGCGCTTGGCGCGCAGCAGCCCGGACACCGTCCGAAGGATGGTGGACTTGCCGGCGCCGTTCGGTCCGATCACGCACGTGACGGCCCCGGCCGGCACCTCCAGGTCCACGCCGCGCAGGATGTCGCCTTGCCCGTAGCCCGCCACGACGCCCTCGAGGGTCAGCGAGCTCATCTCAGGTCCCCAGGTAGGCGTCGAGCACCGCCGGGTCCTGCTGCACCTCGGCCGGCGGGCCCTCCTTGATCGGCCGTCCGCGGTCGAGCACGATCACCGGGTCGCAGAGGCGCATCACCAGGTGCATGTCGTGCTCCACGAACAGGAAGGTCAGCCCCTGTGCGTGCAGCTCGCGGATGTGCCCCTCCATCCGCTCCACCATCACCGGGTTCACGCCGGCGGTGGGCTCGTCGAGCATTACGAGCTTCGGCCGCCCCATCAGCACGGTGGCGAACTCGAGCAGCTTTCGCTGGCCGAACGACAGCTCGCTGGCCTTGCTGTTGGCGAGCCGCGCCAGGCCGAACTCCTCGAGCGCCTGGTGCGCGTGGGCGCGATCCTCGCGGCCGAGCGCGCGCCGCAGCAGGGTGCGCCACGGCTGGCTGATCGCCACGGTGAGGTTCTCGAGAAGCGTCAACTGCGGGAATACGCGCGCCTGCTGGAACGTGCGCGTGAGGCCGGCGCGGTAGAGCCGAGTGGGTTCGGGGGGCGAGACATCGCGGCCGTCGAAGTGCACGGCGCCGGAGTCCGCGCGCAGGTAGCCGGTGATCAGGTTGAAGGCCGTCGTCTTGCCGGAGCCGTTCGGACCGATGAGGGCAGTGACCGTTCCCTCGCGGACCTCCAGCGAGCAGCCGTCCACCGCAGCCACACCACCGAAGCGCTTCGTCAGTCCCTCAACGCTCAGCAGCGCGCTCACGTGGCCATCCCTCCGCTGGGCTTCGCCGTGGGCACAGCGCCGCTCACCGCCCCGGGCGGGCTGGCCGCCGCCTGGCGGCGCGCAAGCCGGTCCCGGAGCGACGGGATGATCCCGCGCGGCATCAGCAGCATGATCAGCAGGAACACCGCCGCATACCCGAGCAGGTACAGCTCGCTGGCCCCGAGCCGGTAGGCCAGGTACTGCTGCACCGGCACGAGGATGAACGCGCCGAGCGCCGGCCCCCAGAGCGTGCCCTTGCCGCCGAGGAATGCCATCAGGACCGCGCCGATCGTCACCAGCGGGTCGACGGCGAACTGCGGGTAGATGAACGTGAGGTAGTAGGCCCAGACGCCGCCGATCATCCCCGTGATGCCCACGCTGACCGCGAACGCCACCAGCTTCACGCCCGTAGTGCGCACGCCCACGCCGCGGGCGCGGTCCTCGTCGTCGCGTATCGCGAACAGCATCAGCCCGAGCTTGGAGTCGCGCACCCACCAGCAGGTGCCGAGCGCCAGCGCGAACAGCGCCAGCATCGCAAAGTAGAAGGGGTCGTCGTAGGTCGATGCCGAGAACGTCGGCGTCGGCACGTTGAGCCCCTGCGAGCCGCCTGTGATCGAGTGCAGATTGAACGCCAGCTGCTGCACCACGAACAGCAGCGTGAGCGTGACGATCGCGAACGTGGCGGCGCGCACCCGCAGTGCGATCCAGGCGATCGGGATCGACACCGCCGCCACCGCCAGCCCCACCAGCGGGAGCACGAGGAAGGGCTTGTAGCCCGCGCCGATCCCGATGTGCGTAAACGTGATCGCGATCGCGTAGGCGCCGATGCCGAAGAACGCTGCGTGCCCGAGCGAGAGGTAGCCCGAGTAGCCGCCCAGCAGGTTCCAGGCGGTGGCCAGTCCCGCGTACATCAGCGTGAACAGCGCGATGTTCACCACCCATTGCGCGCTGAACACGAACGGGAACGCGACGAGGAAGCCGAACACCACCGCGGCGCGCGCCAGCCCGGCTTTCGAGATGCGGCTCAGAGCGCGCCTCGCTCGGTGGAGCCGAACAAGCCCTGCGGCCGCAGCAGCAGGATCGCGATCAGCACGACGAAGAACGTGAACGAGGCCCACGTGGGGGAGACCTCGGCGGCGAACACCGACTCCGCCACGCCCATGAAGAGCGCAGCCACGATCGCCCCTCCAAGGCTGCCGAGTCCACCCAGGACGATGATCGAGAGCAGGCGCGAGATCAGGTCGTAGTGGCTGCCCGGGTTGAAGGGCTGGATCATCCCGAACACGGCGCCGGCCGCCGTGGCGGTGGCCAGGCTCAGCCCGAAGCCGAGGGCAGACACGCGCTCGACGTTCACGCCCAACAGACGCGCCGACGTGGGGTTCTGCACGGTGGCCCGCACGGACCGCCCGAACTCGGTGCGCGTGAGCACCACGAACAGGCCCGCCAGCACGACCGCGGACATCGCGAACGCGAACACGCGCACCTCGGAGAAGCGGTAGCCGGCGATCGACCAGCTCTTGTCCGCGTAGCTCGTGATCGTCGAGTGGTAGTTCGTCTTGTAGATCACGCTGAGCAGGCCCTCGATCCCGAGCGCCAGGGCCCACGTGACGAGCAGCGACAGCTCCTCGCGCTCGTCCGAGCGCAACGGCCGGATGAACACGAGCTGGAACGTCACGCCGATCGCGAACATCAGCGGGGTGAGCAGCACGATCGACACGAACGGGTCGATGTGCAGCCTGGTGAACAGCGTGTAGCTGAGGAACGCGCCCGTGACGATCATCGCGCCCTGTGCGACGTTGATCACCTTCATCACGCCGAAGGCCAGCGTGAGCCCGCTCGCCATGAGCGCGTAGACACCGCCCGCGAGCACTCCCAGGATGCAGGCCTGGATCAGCAGGTGCAACGCCGGTCTCCCGTTCGGCGCCGGATGCCTATCCGCCCCAGTTCGGCTTCGGCTGCGTGGGCTGCGTCAGCGCCGCGGACGGCGGGTAGACGGGTTGCAGCTTGCCGTTCACCCACTCCAGCAGCATGTCACTTCCCTGCGGAGCGCCGTCCGAGTTCCAGGTGAGGTTCCCCTCCACGCTCGACCAGGTGCCGTTGTGGAGCGAGCTGATGATCGTGGCGTTGTCGACCTTGCCGGTCTTCTTCGCCACGGCGTCGATCAGCTGGCCCACCGCGTAGGCCTCCGCCGAGGTGGAATCGATGTCGAGCGCGGTGCCGCCGAACTTCTTCGTGTACGCCGCCACGAACTCGGCGTTGCCGTTCGCCTTCGAGGTGGGGAACCAGTCGCCGCAGCTGAAGATGCCCGCGACGTTCTTCGCGCCGACCTTGCTCGGGAACTCGGTGGGCGAGCTGGCGCCGTTCGAGAGGAACAGGAACTTCGGGCTGAAGTGCAGCTGCACCATGCCCTTCACCTGGTTGTAGGCGTCCTCGGACTGAGTGCCGCCCACCACCATGTCCGGCTTTGCCGATGCCACCTTCTCCACCAC
>JBKPDA010000015.1:0-6405 GCA_046727635.1 Actinomycetota bacterium
ATCTTGGCCGACACGTCCTGGATCACGCTCTGGCCCATCGCCGCGGCCCGGCCGCTCAGCGCCACCTCGGTGGCGAGCTTCCCGTGGGTCGAGCCGTTGTCTCCCGAGAGCAGCATCTCCACCTGAGCCGTGGCGGTGCCCTGCCCGCGCGACTCGCGAGCGCGGGCGCTCATCACCGCGCGGTGAGCCTCCGGGTCCTTCGAGACGATCTCGACCTGGCCCTTGTACTGCATCGACACGGGCCCGACCTTCACCTTGATGCCCACGCTGTAGGCGTCCTCGCCGGTACGCTCGAGCACCTCCGCCCCCGGCACGCACGGCGCCACTCGCTGGACGTCGAGCATGGTGTTCCACACCTCGTCGAGCGGGGCCTGTACGTCGAACTCGTTCTCAAACTCCATGGACGACCTCCTTTGGGACGGACAGACCGGCGGCGGCAAGCACGGCCTCGTAGTCTGCCCAGGTGTCCACGTCGGGGGGAACGTGGCCGGGCACGCGCACCTCGGACAACTCGCCGGCGTGCCGGTCGAGGAGCTTCCAGACGCCCGTGTCGCCGTGCAGCGAGCGCAGCTCGGGGAACGTCGCGCGGGAGAAGGCCAGCGGGTGGCCGAGGCCGTCCTCGTAGCGGCAGACCGCCATCGGAGCCCCGCCGATCCCGGCGAGCAACGAGGCTACGGCCGCGCTGGTCACGCCCGGCTGGTCGGCCAGCATGAGCACGAGCACGTCGCAGCGGTCGTCCACAACCTCGAGAGCCGCCACGATCGACGACGAGCAGCCGCTGCCGTAGTCGGGGTTGACCACCACATCCGCGCCGTTCAGGTCCACCTCCGCGGCCACCTCGGCCGCGCTTCCGCCCAGAGCGACCACCAGCTGGTCGAACGGGCAGTACTTGCACGCGGTGGCCACCACGTGATCGAGCAGTGTCTCGTCGCCGTAGGGCAAGAGCTGCTTGGGGCGGCCCAGGCGCGATGAGCCGCCCGCGGCGAGCACGAGTCCTGTGACGAAGCGGGTCACGTCTGGGAGTGCGCCAAATGGCGAGTGGGGTCCGCCTCGAATGCGTGCAGGCAGCCCTCGCCGCAGAAGTAGAACGTGTGCCCGTTGTGATCGAGGTGCGGCGTGGCCGGCGCCACCACCACGCTCATGCCGCAGACCGGGTCCACCGCCGCGGCGGGCGCCACCGCCACGTGGGGCTGCTCGTGCCGCGCGGCCACGATCTCGGCGAGGATCGACACTGCGATCTCCTCGGGTGTCACAGCGCCGATAGGGAGGCCGGCGGGAGTGCGCAGCATCCGCACCCGCTCCTCGGGCACGCCCGCGGCCCGGAGCCCATCGCGCACCGCGGCGCCACGCGTGCGGCTGGCCACGAGGCCCACGTACGGCACGCCGGCCTCGAGCGCGGCGGCCAGGGCGCTCTCTTCATCGCGGCCGTGCGACGCCACCACCAGCGCGGCGTCGTCGGACAGCTCGGGCGACCCGGCGCTGACCACCACGTCGTAGCCCAGCCGCTCCCCGATCGAGGCGAGCGCGAACGCGATCGGCGTCTCGCCCACCACGGTGATGCGCGGGGCCGGCAGGCGCGGCTCGAGGAAGATCTCCAGCGCGCCGCCGCTCAGGCAGTCGTTGCGCACCACGATGGCGCCCTCGGCCGCGGCGGCCTCGTCCGCCCCCTCCGGGACGATCCGCAGGAGCAGCGGCTCGCCCGTCTCCAGCACGCGCAGCGCCTGCAACCGCACCGACGACTCGGCACAGGCGCCGCCCACGAAGCCCTCGATGGTCCCGTCGCCGAGCACGATCGCGGAGTCGCCCGCTCGCACGCTCGTGGGGTGCTGGGCCCGCACTACGGTCGCGGCCACGAAGGGGATCCGCTCGGCGGCGAGCGCGTCCACCCGCCGCGCGAGCTCAGGACCGATCACTGCGGGGGCTCCGCGTTGCCCTGCATCGCATCCCAGACGCGCGACGGAGTGCAGGGCATGTCCATGTGCCTCAACCCGTAGCCGGACAGCGCGTCTACCACGGCATTCACGATGGCAGGCGGCGAGCCGACCGTCGGCGACTCGCCCACGCCCTTCGCGCCAATCGGGTGGTGCGGCGACGGCGTCACCGTCTCACCGAGCTCGAAGTTCGGCACCTCCTTCGAGGTGGGGATCAGGTAGTCCATGAAGGAGCCGCCGAGGCAGTTGCCCTCCTCGTCGAAGGCGATCAGCTCCATCAGCGCGATACCGATTCCCTCGGCCAGCCCGCCGTGGATCTGCCCCTCGACCACCATCGGGTTGATCTTCACGCCGCAGTCGTCCACGGCGATGAAGCGGCGCACCTTCACCTGGCCGGTGCCGGCGTCCACGTCCACCACGCACACGTACGCGCCGAACGGGAACGTGAGGTTGGGCGGGTTGTAAACGGTCTCGGCGTCGAGCGTGCCCTCCACGTCGTCGGGCAGATCCGTGGCGCCGTGGGCGCCGAGCGCGATCTCCTGGATCGTCTTGCCCACCGACGGGTCGCCCTTCACGAACCAGCGGCCCTTCTCCCACTCGAGGTCGTCGGGCGAGGCCTCGAGCATCGCCGCCGCGATGTGGCGCGCCTTCTCGCGCACCTTGCGTGCCGTCACAGCCGTGGCCGCGCCGGACACCGGCGTGGAGCGGCTGCCGTAGGTGCCGAGGCCGAACGGCGTGCGGTCCGTGTCGCCGTGCACCACCTCGATGTCCTCGGGCGGGATGCCCAGCTCCTCGGCCACGATCTGGGCGAACGTGGTCTCGTGGCCCTGGCCCTGCGACTGGCAACTCACGCCGAGCACGGCCTTGCCGGTGGGGTGCACGCGCAGGTCGGCGCCGTCGGCCATGCCGAGGCCGGCGATGTCCATGTGCTTGCGCGGCCCGGCGCCCACGGTCTCGGTGAAGAACGACACGCCGATGCCCATCAGCTCGCCACGCGCCCGCTTCTCGGCCTGCTCCTTGCGCAGCTCGTCGTAGCCCGCCATGTCGAGCGCCTTCTTGAGCGCGGTTGGGTAGTCGCCCGAGTCGTACTCCCAGCCGGTCTTCGACTGGTACGGGAACTGGTCCGGCTTGATCAGGTTCTTCATCCGCAGCTCCGCCGGGTCCATGCCCAGCTCGGCCGCGAGCACGTCCACCATGCGCTCCACCACGTAAGCCGCCTCGGTTACGCGGAACGAGCAGCGGTACGCCACGCCGCCGGGCGCCTTGTTCGTATAGACGCCCGTGACCTTGCAATGCGCCGCCTCCCAGTCGTAGGAGCCGGTGAAGATGTGGAAGAAGCCTGACGGGTACTTCGTCGGCTGGGCCGTGGCGTTGAACGCGCCGTGGTCGGCGATCACGTTCACGCGGATGCCGAGCATCTTCCCGTCCTTAGTGGAGGCGATCTCACCCCGCATCACGTAGTCGCGCGCGAAGGCCGTGGAGGTGAGGTTCTCGGTGCGGTCCTCCATCCACTTGATCGGCTTGCCGGTGACGATCGCGGCCACGACCGCGCACACGTAGCCGGGGTAGATCCCCACCTTGTTGCCGAAGCCGCCGCCGATGTCCGGTGAGATCACGCGGATCTTGTGCTCGGGCAGCCCCGCCACGAGCGCGTACAGCGTGCGGTGGGCGTGGGGCGCCTGGGTGGTGCACCACAGCGTCAGCTGGCTGTCCACCGGGTCGAACTGGGCCACGCAGCCGCAGGTCTCCATCGGAGCGGGGTGCACCCGCGGGTAGATCATGTCCTGCGCGACCACCACCTCGGCCTTGTCGAACACCGCGTCCGTGCTGGCCTGATCGCCCGCCTCCCAGTCGAAGATGTGGTTGTCGGTCTTGCCGTCGATGTCCTCGCGGATCAGCGGCGCGTCCGGGTCGAGCGCCTTGCGGGCATTGACCACGGGAGAAAGGGGCTCGTACTCAACGTCGATCAGCTCGAGCGCGTCGCGGGCGGCGTAGTGGTCGTCGGCCACCACGAAGGCCACCTCCTGGCCCTGGAAGCAGACCTTGTCGAGCGCCAGCACGGCCTGAACGTCGGCCGACAGCGTGGGCGCCCAGGCCAGCTTCTGGGCGTCGAGGTCCTTGCCTGTGATCACGGCGTGCACCTTGGGGTGCTGGAGCGCCGCTGAGGTATCGATCGAGACGATCCGCGCGTGCGCCACCGGGCTGCGCAGCACGGCGCCGTGCAGCATCCCGGGCAGCGAGACGTCGTCCACGTAGTTGCCCTGGCCGCGGATGAAGCGCGGGTCCTCCTTGCGCTTGAGCCGGCCGTAGCCGATTGGGCGTTCCTCGACAGTTGCCATCTCTCGCTCCTAGCTCGCGCTCTCGACGGGGGTGGCTGCGCCCTGGTGCTGGGCCGCCCACTGCACCGCCTTGACGATGTTCACGTAGCCCGTGCAGCGGCAGATCTGCCCGGAGATCGCCTCGCGGATCTCCTCCTCGGACGGGTTGGGGTTGCGGTCGAGCAGCGCCCGCGCGGTCATGATCATGCCGGGTGTGCAGAAGCCGCACTGCAGGCCGTGCTCCTCCATGAAGCCCACCTGCACGGGGTCGAGCTCGCCGTTCTGCTCCATGTCCTCGATCGTGCGGACCTCGTGCCCGCCCGCCATGGCGGCGAGCACGGTGCACGACTTCACCGGCTCGCCGTCCATCAGCACGGTGCAGGCGCCGCAGTTGCTCGTGTCGCAGCCCCAATGGGTGCCGGTGAGCCGCAGGTTCTCGCGCAGGAAGTGCACGAGCAGGAGCCGCGGCTCGATCTCCTGGGTGACCTCCTGGCCGTTGACCGTCATCGTTACCTGCACGGTGTCCTCCTATCTGAGGGCGCGCTCGACGGCGCGCCGCACGGCCCGGGTGGTCAGCTCGCCGGCCAGGTGGCGCTTGTAGTCCACGCCGCCGCGCTGGTCGGACGTCGGGTTCGAGTCCTCGCTGGCCAGTCGCCCGGCCTCGGCGAAGAGCTCCTCGGAGGGGCGCTGCCCGCGCAGGGCGTCCTCGGCGCGCGGCGAGCGCATCGCCTTGGCGCCCAGGGCGCTCAGCCCGACGCCGGCGTCCACGATCGTGCCGGCGTCCATCCACACCGCCACGCCGGCGGCGCCCACAGCCCAGTCGCCCGCGCGGCGCTCCACCTTCTCGTAGGCGCTGCCGGCGCCCTCGCGGATCGGAAGGCGGATCTCCACCAGCATCTCGCCGTCGCCCACCGCGGTCTCGTACGGACCGCGGTGGAACTCGTCCATCCCGATCACGCGTTCGCCGCCCGAGCCGCGGATCACAGCCTGCGCCCGCACCGCGGTGCACACGGCGGAGAGATCCTCCGACGGGTCGGCCTGGCAGAGGCCGCCGCCGATCGTGCCGCGGTTCCGGACCAGTGGATCCGCGATCACGCGTTCGGCGTCGTGGAAGATCGGGAAGTGCTGCCCGAGCAGCTCGGACTCGAGCAGCTCGCGGTGACGGGTGAGCGCGCCGAGGCGGAGCTCCCCGTCCTCCTCCCTGACGTAGCCGAGCTCGTCGTGGAGATCGTTGATGTCGACCAGGTGCTCGGGCGTGGCCAGCCGCAGCTTCATCATCGGCAGCAGGCTGTGGCCGCCGGCGATCACGCGCGCGTCAGACCCGAGCCGGGCGAGCCTGGCGAGCGCGTCGTCGACGCTGGTCGCCCGCTCGTACTCGAACGGAGCCGGGACTTGCATGCAGTCTTCTCCTCCTCCAGTGAGGCGCGACGCCGAACCCCGCGTCGCCGGCCGAGGATGCCACGGTAGGATTGGGCGGTCAAGAGTCTCTTAAGCGATCGCTTAAGAGCCTCATGAGGGTGGACTCGCGATGACCTTCGCGCAGCTTCAGGCGTTCTCCACGGTGGCCCGGCTCGGCTCGGTGAAGGAGGCCGCGCGCGCTCTCGGCATCAGCGAGCCGGCGGTGTCGAGCGCCATCGCCGCGCTGCGGCGCGACCTCGGCGACGACCTTTTCACCCGCGTGAGCGGCGGCATCGCGCTCACTTCGGGGGGCGCGCGGCTGGCGAGCACCGCGGCCGAGTTCCTGGGGCTCGCCGATCGCGCGCGGCGCTCGGTGGACGAGGCACAGGGCGCCGACGAGCTCGTGCGCCTCGCCGTGACGAGCGCGGTGGCGGAGTACGTGGCGCCGCCGCTGCTCGACGCGTTCATGCGCCGGACGCCGGGTACCGAGGCGAGCGTGCAGGTGGAGCCGAGCGCCTCGTTCGCGGATCTCTTGCAGGACCGGGTGGCGGACGTGACCTTGGGGCCGCGCCTGGGCGGCGACGCCGGCATCGGCATCGAGTCCGTGCCATTCCTGCGCTACCGGGTGATCGTGGTGGCGGGCCCGCGCCACCGCCTTGTCGGGCGGCGCGACCTCGCGCCCGCCGCGCTCGCCGGCGAGCGCTGGCTGGTGGGGCCCTCGGGGGCCGAGCCGAACACCGCGGTGGGGGAGTTCCTCG
>JBKPDA010000016.1:0-12503 GCA_046727635.1 Actinomycetota bacterium
CGATCGTGCCGATGCCGCTGAAGAGGTCGAAAACGCGCTCGCGGCCGTTCAGGTCGGCCAACTCGACCGCGGCGCCGTAGAGCCGCTCGGCCATCTCGGTGTTGGTCTGGAAGAACGCGTCCGGCGAGAGCCGGAAGCGCAGCTTCTCCCCGGCGCACTCGAGGCGCTCCTCGAGCACGCTGGAGCCGGTCAGCAGGTCGGTCTCGCCCTCGCGCGTGGTCTCGGCGACGCCCGCGCTGCGGGTCCACAGCACGCCGGTCACGCCCTCGAGGGCGGCCGCCAGGTCGAGCGCGGCGAAGTCGCCCTCGCTCGTCACGATGCGGGCCTGGATCTGGCCGCTGCGCCTGCCCTCCCTCACCACGAGGTTGCGCAGCAGGCCGCTGCCTGCGCCGCGGTCGTAGGCGGACAGCCCCTGCGCGCTGCACCAGGCCTTCACGACCTCGCGCACGTCGTCCACGCGCTCGGAGGCGAGTATGTCCTCGGTCACGTCGTCGATCTCGTTCCAGCGCCCGGGACGGTGGAACCCCAGCACCAGCTCGCCATCCTCCTCGCCGAACGAGTACTCGAGCTTGTTGCGGTAGCGCCAGGGCTCGACCGCGGGCACGATCGGCTCGACCGGCGGCTGCGCGAAGCCCCCGATCCGCGACAGCGCCTCGCGCACCTGCGACTGCTTCTCGGCTAGCTGGCGCTCGTACGGCAGCACCTGCCAGGGCGCGCCGGGGTGCGGGGCGCGCTGCTCGATGCGGTCGCTGCTCGGGTCGAGCAGCTCGACCACGCGTGCCTCCGCGTAGGCGCGCTTGCGCTTGGTCACGCGCGCGCGAACGCGGTCGCCGGGAACGGCGCCCTGCACGAACAGGACGTAGCCGTCGAGGCGCGCCACGCCGGCGCCGCCGTAGGCGAGCGCGTCGATCTTCAGCTCGAGCTCGGCGCCCTGCTTCGGGCGCGTACCTTCGGCGGCCGCTGACTCCACGGCCTCTATGCTGGCAGCCCGTGGACCTGACTCGCTATCGCGACGAGGCGGAGGAGTTCGTCTCCGCGCTCGACCGGGAGTACTACCTGCACTTCTCAGGTCAGCAGGACTCGTTCGACATCGAGCCCGTCTACGACGCTCACTCGGGGCTCTTTACCAGCGATACCGTGCAGGCCCTGCGCGAGTCGGGCAACCGCGAGTTGCTGGAGTTCGCGGTGCACGGTCTCGTTGGGCGGGCCACAAAAGCGGAGGAGGCCGAGCTCGCGCGCCGCGAGGCGTCGCTCGAGTTGGACGTGAACGGCGAGAAGCTGCCGTTTCGCCAGGCGGCGGTGGTGCAATCGAACGAGCCCGACTCGGATCGCCGGGCCGCCATCGAGGACGCGCGCCTCACGCTGATCGAGAGCGAGCTGAACCCGCTGCTGCGGGAGATGCTGGAGCGCTCGCACGCGCTCGCGAAGGAGCTCGGCTGGCGGAGCATGCGCGAGATGTGCGAGGAGCTGTCGGGGATCGACCTCGGGCGGCTGGAGCGCCAGACCGCGGGCTTCCTGGAAGCCACCGAGCGCCAGTACGAGGCGGTGGTCACCGCGCGACTCGAGGCGGAGCTGGGCTTCGGCTTCGAGCGGCTGCGGCGCTCGGACTTCCCGTTCTTCTTCCGCGCGCAGTCGCTCGACGCGGCGTACGTGGAGGAACGGCTCCTGCCGAGCTACTCCGAGACCGTGGCCGGGCTGGGCCTGGAGGGCGACGGCGTGCGGCTGGACGTGGAGCAGCGGCCGAAGAAGACGCCGCGCGCGTTCTGCGCGCCAGTCCGGGTGCCGGACGAGGTGTACCTCGTAATCGCCCGCCACGGTGGCCGCGACGACTACGAGACGCTCCTGCACGAGGGCGGCCACGCCAACCACTTCGCGCACATGGCGCGCGAGCTGTCGATGGAGCACCGCTACCTCGGCGACAACTCCGTGACCGAGTGCTTCGCGTTCCTCTTCCAGCACCTCGCGGCCAACCCGGCGTGGCTGGGCTCGCGGCTGGCCGTAGAGGACGCCGAGACAGTGGAGGACCAGGCTCGCGCCGTGAAGCTCGTCTACCTGCGCCGCTATGCGGCGAAGCTCGCCTACGAGCTCGAGCTGCAGGACGAGCCGCCCTCGCTGGACGCGCTGCGCGACGTCTACGTGCGCCGCTTATCAGCCGCAATGCACGTGGACTGGCCCGGCGCGAGCTGGCTCAGCGACGTGGACTCGTTCTTCTACGCCGCCTGCTACATCCGAGCATGGGCGCTCGAGACGCACGTGCGCCGCGTGCTCACCGAGCGCTTCGGCGAGCAGTGGTTCGACGAGCGCGAGGCCGGCGACTTCCTCAAGCAGCTCTGGCGCGACGGCCAGCGGCTGTCGGCAGATGAGCTCCTGGCGGAGCTTACGGGGGAGGAACTGGACTTCTCCGCGCTGCTTGACGATTTGGGGTTGGTGCCTAGTGCCTAGAGCGGTAGACCAAAGTCCAAGCACTAGGAACCAGGCACCAGGCACTCAACCCAGCTTCTGCTCGATCGCGTTCAGGACGGTCTTGCGGTTCGCGTGCCGCCGCTCGTAGTCGCGCACCTTGCGCAGCTCGGCGGGGGTCAGGCTGCCCAGGCGCTTCTCGATCTGGGCGACCTTGAGGTCGTCGTAGCCCGTGATCGGGAAGTTGGGCCCGACGCCGGCAGTCCTGCGGACGCGGTCCGCGCTGGCGATCACGGGGTCTGCCGCCGAGCGGGCGCGAGCCGTGGCCTCGCCCACCTGCTTGCGCGCGCGGCTGGCCGCCTCTGAGCCGCGCTTGCGCGCCGCGGTGCTGCGCTTGCGGGCGGTGGACCTCGCGTCGCCCAGCAGGTGCTCGAGGTCGCGCAGCACTTCGTCCGTCTGCTTGCGCCCGCGAGCCACGAGGTCACGCGAGAGCTTTTGAGCATCGGCGGATGTCACCCGACCACGGCTGACCGCGTCGTCGAGCACCTCCTCGATCCGGTCGCGCGTGAGCATTACGAGGTTCAGCGGCGTGATCACTCCGCCCTTGAGGGCGCTGCGTAGCTCGGCAACGTTCTTGCCGGAGAAGTCGAGCGAGCTCGCCTTGCTCGCGGAGCTCGCCTTGCTCGCGGGCTTCGCGCGCGTGGTCTTCTTCGCCGCCGTCGAGCGCTTGGTGGTGGACGCCCGCGAGGTCGACGACTTGGCGCGGGAGGTAGAAGCCTTGGCGCGCGACGTCGACGCCTTGGCCTTCGAGCTGGAGCTCGCCTTGCGCGTGGTTCCGCCGCTGCGGCTGGGGGGTGTGCTGCGTGCTCGTGGCATAGGTCTCCTCTCCCGCGGTTGTCAGCGAGGGGACTATCTCACGCGAGCGTTCGCGATGCCGGAAGCCTCAAATACGATCCGCCGGTGACACGCCACTTCCTCACCGGCGAAGAGCTCGACGCGGCGGAGCTGGAGGCCCTTCTCGCTCGCGCCGACGAGCTGAAGCGCGACCGCGGCGCGTCGCGATCGCTCGCCGGGCGCAGCGTCGCGCTCGTGTTCGAGCGGCCGTCCACCCGCACGCGGATCTCGTTCGAGGTCGGCGTGAGCGAGCTGGGCGGCACGCCTGTGGTGCTGCGCGAGGGCGAGATGCAGCTGTCGCGCGGCGAATCGGTGCGCGACACCGCGCTCGTGCTCTCGCGCTACGTGCAGGCGATCGGCGTGCGCACCGGTCCGCACGCCGTGGTCGAAGAGCTGGCCGAGCACGCGAGCGTGCCGGTGATCAACATGCTCACGACCGCGCACCACCCGTGCCAGGCGCTGGCCGACCTGCAGACTCTGCGAGAGCGCTTCGGCCACACGTCCGGGCTGAAGATCGCGTATGTGGGCGACGGCAACAACGTGACGAACTCGCTCATGCTGCTCGGAGCGCGGGCCGGCGTGGAGGTGGCGGTGGCCACGCCCGCGGAGCTGGCGCCCGACCCGGAGGTGGTGGAGCGGGCGCGCGCGTTCGGCGCTGTGACCTTGACAAACGATCCGCGCGAGGCGGCCGAGGGCGCACACGCGCTCTACACCGACGTGTGGGTGAGCATGGGCGACGAAACCGAGGCCGCGGAGCAGCGCACGCTGCTCGAGCCCTACCGGCTCGACGAGGCGCTGCTCGATGCGGCCCATCCCGACGCGATCGCACTGCACTGCCTGCCCGCCCACGTGGGCGAGGAGATCAGCGAAGAAGCCCTCTACGGGCCGCGCTCGGCGATCTTCGATCAAGCGGAGAATCGGCTGCACGCTCAGAAGGCGCTACTCGAGCTGCTGGTCTGATCTAGTCTGTGCGTTGCCTGTGAAGCGATCGCTCGTACTTGCACCCCTTGGCGCCCTGCTCCTGGCCGCGGGCTGCGGTGGCGGAGGCGGTGGCGGCACCACCACACCGGCCGCCACGACACCGGCGTCGACGGCCCCGGCCGCCTCCGGCGGCGGCGCAACCGTGAGCGTGTCGATGAAGAACATCGCCTTCAACCCGAAGACCGTGACCGTGTCGAAGGGCGGCACCGTGGTGTGGACGAACGACGACTCGGTGAACCACGACGTGACCAAGTCGAGCGGCCCCGGCCCGAGCTTCGCCTCCGGCACAGGCAACATCGCCAGCGGCGCCACCTACAAGCAGACGCTCAACACTCCGGGAACGATCCAGTACCGCTGCACGATTCATCCTGGCATGACGGGGACGATCGTCGTCAAGTAGGGCCGCCGAGGCGCAGTCCGAAGCCGCGCAGAACGAGCAGCGCCTTCTCACCCAAAGTGCCATGCGCGGGCAATATCCCCAGCTGCATCGCGGCGTCGTAGAGGTCGAAGAAGCCGCGCGCGCGGCGGATGCGGCCCTCGTGCAACTCCACGTAGTGGACGCCCTGCAGGATCACGAAGCGGTTCGTGGCCGGTAGACCGGCCAGCTCGCCCTTGTGGGTGCCTAGCGCGCGCCAGGGGATGCAGGCGTGCGAGTCGTCGCCGAGCGCGACCGCGGAGCGCTCGACGCGCATGTCGGGGAAGCCCGAGCGGAGCAGCGCGGCGTGGCCCTCGAGCGCGTCGAGTCCCTCGAGCGGCTCGACCGCCACCGGGTCCTCGTAACGCACGTCGGGGGTGCAGGATGCCTCGAACCCGCCGGCGGGCGACGCCCACGCCTCCCGCCAGGCCGCGGCCAGCTCGTCGAGCGTCACGTGAGCTCCGGCACGCCCTCCATCGGCGTGGACGCCTCGGCGTAGAGGCGGTGCGGGATGCGGCCGGCCTCGTGCGCGAGCCGGCCGGCCTCGACCGCGAGGCGCATCGCGCGGGCCATCTTGGCCGGGTCCTGCGCACGCGAAACCGCGCTCGCGAGCAGCACGCCGCCGCAGCCCATCTCCATCGCGATAGCCGCGTCGGACGTGGTACCGATGCCCGCGTCGAGGATCACCGGCACGCGCGCCTGCTCGACGATCAGCCGGAGGTTGTAGGGGTTGCGAATGCCCATGCCGCTGCCAATCGGCGAGCCGAGCGGCATCACCGCCGCGCAGCCCACGTCCTCGAGCCGGCGGGCGAGGATCGGATCGTCGTTCGTGTAAGGAAGAACGGTGAAGCCGTCGGCGACGAGCGTCTCGGCGGCTTCCACGAGCTCCACCGGGTCGGGCAGCAGCGTCTTGTCGTCGCCGATCACCTCGAGCTTCACCCACTCGGTGTGGAACGCTTCGCGCGCCAGCTGCGCGGTGGCCACGGCGTCGCGAGCGGTGAAGCAGCCGGCGGTGTTCGGAAGGAGGAAGCAGCCGGCGTCCTGAAGTACGTCGACGATCGAGCCGCGGGCGGACGGATCGACTCGGCGGAGGGCCAGCGTGGCCATCTCGGCGCCCGACGCCATGACCGCCTCGCCCATCGTCTTCAGATCGCGAAAGCCGCCGGTGCCGATGATCAGGCGCGAGCCGAACTCGCGGTCGGCGATCTTGAAAGCGTCAGCCACCCTGCACCGCCTGCAGCACTTCCACCTTCTGGCCCTCGCTGAGGCGCGTACTGGTCCACTCGCCGCGCGGCACCACCTCGCCGTCGACGGCCACGGCCACGCCGCGGCCCTCGGGCGGCGCGCCGGTGACCTCCACCGCCGCTTCCACGGTGGCGCCGTCGTCCAGCTCGTGCGGCTCGCCGTTGAGGATCACCCTCATGCCGCAACCGCCGAAAAGCGCTCGGGCGAGAAGGGAGCGACGGCGGCGCTGGGCTCCGCCCCGGTGAGCAGATCCGCCACGGCCTCGGCAGTTATTGGCGTGAGCAGCACGCCGTTGCGGAAGTGGCCGGTGGCCCAGATCACGTTGTCGGCCTCGCCGCGGCCGATCAGCGGCGAGTTGTCGGGGGTCCCCGGCCGCAGGCCGGCTCGCGCTCCCACGAGCTCGAGCTCGGAGACGTCGGGCAGCACCTCCCAGGCGGCCTCGAGCAGGCGGTAGACGCCGTCGGCGGTGACCGTGGTGTCGAAGCCGCGCTCCTCCATCGTCGCGCCGAGCACGACGCGGCCGTCAGCGCGATCGAGGATGTAGCAGCGCAGCGTTCGGACGAGGTGCTCGGCCAGGGGGCGGTCGTTCGGGCGTCGGAACGAAAGGATCTGCCCCTTCACGGGGCGCACCGGCACGTGTGGGAGCCCCTCGATGCCGCGCCCGCTCCAGCACCCGGCTGCCACGACCACGCTCGCCGCTGCGATCGAGCGGCCGGACGCGGTGCGGACGCCGTGCTCGTCGAGCGCGGTGACCGCATCGCCCGTGAGCAGCTCGACGCCGGCGCGCTCGCCCGCGGACACGAGGGCGCTCACCACCGCCTGCGGATCCACGTGGTGATCGTGTCCCGCCAGAATGCCGCCGCCGCAGCGGGGCGACACCCCAGGCTCGAGCCGCCGGCACTCGCTGGGCGTGAGCCACTCGGCGTCGAGCCCGAGCTGCCGCTGGAAGGCGTGCAGGCGGCGCAGCTCTTCCACGTCGTCGCGGTCGGCGGCCAACACGAGCGCGCCAGTACGGCGGTAGTGCAGCTCGGCGCCCAGGTCGGCGGCGAACTTCGGCCAGCGCTCGGTGCCCGCCAGGTTTAGCTGCAGCAGCGGCTCGGCGCCGAAGTCGGCCTCGGTGACGGGAGCCAGCATCCCGGCGGCGGCTGACGACGCTCCAGCGCCGGGCGCGTCGCGATCGATCACGAGCACGGACAGCCCGCGCTGCGCGGCGCGCCAGGCGCTCGCCAGGCCGACGAGGCCGGCACCGATCACCAGCGCGTCGTACTCGCTTCTCTGAGGGGCTGCGCTCACTCCAACACGCCTTCCTGCGGAGGTCGCGCCGAACGTCCCTACGCCGGAATTACCCGGATCAGGTTCAACGGTCGGCAGCGACCCAGCCGCCCTCTCAGCCCGGTTCGCCCGAGCTCCCGTAATGGCTGAATCCTAGCCGACCTCGGTACCGCAACCCGCGGCGAGGTTGTCGGTTTAGGCCTGGAGCCCCGGCTACCATCTCCCATCTTTGAGACTCGTCCGACTCATGCAGGCGGCCGCCGCGGTCGCACTTGCGGCGCTCGTGGGCGTCACAGCCGCCCCGGCCTCCGCCAGCCCCACGCAGATCTCGATCGTCCAGGACGAGCAGCGCCTGCTGCGCGACGGGCCGCAGGTGCAGGCCGCCACGCTCGACGAGATCAAGGCGCTGGGAGCCGAGGTGGTGAAGGCGACGATGGACTGGCGGCGGATGGCCCCCGGCGGCTCGCGCAAGCCCGCCGGCTTCGTGGGCGACGATCCGGCCGAGTACTCGCCCACCAACTGGGAGCCGTACGACAACCTGGTGCGTGGCGCCCAGCTGCGCGGCTTGCGAGTGATGCTGCTGATCGGCGGGCACGCGCCCGATTGGGCGGCCGGCACCGGCCGCACGGGGACTGTGAGGCCGGACCCAACGGAGTTCGCCCGGTTCGTGAAGGCCGTGGGCACGCGCTACTCCGGCAGCTACGTGCCGGCGGCGATCCCCGGCGGCGGCACCACGGGTCCCGAGCCGTGCGACTTCCAGACCCAGCAGGGCGACCCCTGCCCGCAGCCGATCCCGCAGTCCGCGTCGGTTCGCACCAAGGCCGTGGCGGCCGGCGGCGCGCTGCCGAAGGTCTCGATCTGGTCGGTGTGGAACGAGCCGAACCTGTCCGGCTGGCTCGGCCCGCAGTACGCCAAGCGGGGACTGCCCGAATCGCCCAGGCTCTACCGCGGCCTCTTCCTCGCGGCCCACGCGTCGCTAGTGGCCACCGGCCACGGCGGCGACGAGATCCTGATCGGCGAGCTGCTGCCGTTCGCGCGCGGCGGCAAGACCTATCCGGCGCGGGTGTCGCCGCTGCAGTTCCTGCGCGAGCTGGCCTGCGTGGATGCGAACTATCGCCCGTATCGCGGCAGGGCGGCCGCCCAGCGCGGCTGCACGGGCTACACCCCGCTGCCCGGCACGGGCATCGCCTACCACCCGTACACCCTCGCCACCGGGCCGGAGACGCTGACGCCGCTCGCCGACGACGCGACGATCAACGACCTCACGCGCCTCGACCGCACCCTCGCCAAGCTCTCGAGCCGCTTCGTGGTGCACCGGATGCCGATCTGGCTGAGCGAGTTCGGCTTCCAGACCGACCCGCCTGACCCGTTCGCCTCGCCGATCGGCAAGGTTCCACAGTGGATGGGCGAGAGCGAATGGCTGGCCTACCACGACCGGCGCGTGAAGAGCTACGCGCAGTACCCGCTGTCGGACGACACCGTGGCGGGGCGAGGGCTGTCGCGCTTCCACGGCTTCCAGTCGGGCCTCGACAGCGCAGTCGGCAAGCCCAAGGCCGGCGTCTACCAGGCGTACAAGGCCCCGCTCTTCGTGCGCCTCATCTCCAAGTCCCAGGTGGAGGTGTTCGGCGGCCTGCGGGCCACGCTGCCCGGCGCCACGGTGATCTTGCAGTCGGCCCTCGGCAGCAAGTTCACGCCGCTGCGCGGCGGCACGATCGTGCTAGACCCGGCGGGCTACTTCGACAAGGTGTTCCGCGTGTCGAACGCCGCCAAGCGCAGGTTCCGCTTCGTGTCCGGGCTGCAGACGAGCGACGTCCTGCGCCCGCTCGCTCGGCGCTCGGCGGGCGCGCTCTATCCGCGCTAAGCCTCCTAGGATCTGCAACATGTCCGCCGGCGAGCGGCGGCGCGAGCTTCTGCGCCGCGCGCACCTGTATCTCGTGATCGACTCCGAGGTCGAGAGCCGGCCCGTGGACGCGATCGTCGAGGCCGCGCTGCGCGGCGGTGTGGACCTGGTACAGCTGCGCGACAAGGAGCGCTCGGACCAGGACATCGTTGCCGCGGGCCGGCGGCTGCGCGCGCTCTGCGATGAGCACAACGCGCTGCTCGTGGTGAACGACCGGCCCGACCTCGCCCTGGCCTGCGGCGCCGATGCCGTGCACGTAGGCCAGGACGACGAGGCGATCGAGAGCGTGCGCGTGACGGTAGGTCATGACCTGCTTGTCGGAGTCTCCACGCACTCGCCCGCGCAAGTCGCGGCCGCGCTCGCTTCGGACGTGGACTACTTCGCGGTCGGGCCGGTGCACGCCACGCCCACCAAGCCGGGACGCGAGCCCGTCGGGCTCGAGCTCGTGCGGCACGCCGCGTCCGTGGCGGACGAGCGGCCGTGGTTCGCAATCGGCGGGATCGACCCCGGGAATGTCGCCGAGGTGGCCGCCGCCGGCGCGTCGCGCGTGGCGGTGGTGCGAGCGATCCGCGACGCTGACGATCCGCGCCTGGCAGCGGCCGAGCTGCGCGCCGCCGTCGCGCCGGAGCGCGCAAGTGTCTAGCCGCCAGAAGCGCAAGCGCCGGCGGACGCACGCCGCAACGCATCCGAAGCCGCCCTCTCGCTCCGAGCTCCGCAACGAAGAGGCGCGCGCGGCCCTGAAGCCACTGGCGCCCGGCGAGCGCCCAACCGCCGTCACCGTGGCGGCGATCGTGGCGCTGGCGCTCGCGCTCGGGAACCTCGCGGCCTACGCGGCCGGCTTCAAGATCGGCGGCACCAGGCCGCCGTTCGTCAGCGTCGCCTTTCAGGCGCTGCTGATGCTGGCGGCGGCGTGGGGCATGTGGCGCGCCCGCTATTGGGCCGTGCTCGGGATGCAGGCCATCCTGGCGCTCCTGATCGTGATCGTTGCCGTATCGGCGCTGAAGGCGTCGAAGGCGATCGACCTGGTGATCGTCGTGGGGATCATCGTCCCCGCGGGCACCCTGTTCTGGAAGCTCGTGAAGGCGATGGCGCGCATCCAGATGCCGGAGCGCCGGTGACGCAAGCCCAGCGGGACGGCCGAGCGCCGGCAACCGCCTTCTCGATGGTGCAGCGCGTGCGCTTCGGCGACCTCGACGCGATGCAGCACATGAACAACGTCGAGTACCTGCGCTTCTTCGAGACCGCACGGATCGACTACCTGACGACCGTCGCCCCCGAGCACGAGCCGGGCAGCCGCCGCCAGTTCGGCTTCATCTTCGCCGAGTGCCACATCAACTACCGGGCGCCCGCGCAGTTCCGCGACGATGTGCGCACGTTCATCTGGCCGAGCGAGCTGCGCCGCTCGAGCATCCGGCTGGAGTTCGAGATGCGACGCGAGTCCGACGACCGTCTGCTGGCCGAGGGCTACGGCGTGCTGGTGGGCTACGACTACATCGCGGAGAAGGCGCAGCCGATACCGGAGGAGCTCAGGCGCAGACTGGAAGCTCAGCTCGTTGAGTAGGCTCCACGGCCGCTATGCCTGAATCCAAGTACGACTGCATCGTGATCGGTTCCGGTCCGGGTGGCTATGTCGCGGCGATCCGCGCCGCGCAGCTGGGCATGAAGACCGCCGTAGTGGAGAAGGACGCGATCGGCGGCCGCTGCCTCAACTACGCCTGCATCCCGGCGAAGGCGGTGCTGCGCGTGGCGGAGGTCTGGTCGGAGATCGAGCACGGCGACGACTTCGGCATCTCGGTGAAGAACGCGTCGGTGGACATGAAGGGCGTCAGCGCACACCGGGCAAAGGTGGTCAAGACGCTTACCGACGGCGTCGGCTTCCTGTTCAAGAAGAACAAGATCGAGGTGATCGAGGGCCACGGCTCGGTGACCGACGACGGCAACGTGCGCATCGGCGGCCAGTTCGACGGCACCGAGATCGAGGCGAACACGGTGGTGCTCGCCACCGGCACGATCCCGAAGCCGCTGCTGGGGCTCACGTTCGGCGGTCGCGTGCTCGGAACCGAGACCGGCTGGGCGCTCGACGAGTTGCCCGGCACGCTCGCGGTGATCGGCGCCGGCGCCTCCGGCACCGAGGTGGCGTCCGCGTTCGGGCGGCTCGGCAGCCAGGTGACGCTGCTCGAGGCGCTGCCCCAGATCCTGCCGCTGGAGGACGAGGACATCGCCCGGACGGCCGCGCGGGAGATCGGCAAGGAGGGCGTGGAGATCGTCACCTCGGCGAACATCGAGGGCGCCGAGGCGAAGGACGACGGCGTGGAGCTCACCTTCGGCGGCGACACCAAGAAGTTCGACTACCTGGTAATCGCCGCCGGCCGCGGCGCCGACGTGGAGGGCTTGGGACTCGCCGAGGCAGGCGTCAAGGTGACCGAGTCGGGACAGGTCGAGGTGGACGGCCGGATGCGCACCTCGCTCGCGGGCGTGTACGCGATCGGCGACCTCGTGCCGGTGGGCCCGGCGCTTGCCCACAAGGCCTCCGACGAAGGCATCATCGCCGTGGAGGACGCCGCCGGCCTCGACACGCACCCGCTCGACTACGACTACATCCCAAGCGCGACGTTCTGCCATCCCCAGATCGCCAGCTTCGGCATGACCGAGAAGCAGGCCAGAGAGGCGGGCCACGACGTGGTGGTGGGCAAGATCCCGATCGGGGCGGTCGGCGCGCCGGTGGTCTACGGCGATCGCAGCGGCATGATCAAGCTGGTAGGCGACAAGCAGTACGGGGAGCTGCTCGGCGGGCACATCGTCTGCACGAAGGCGGCTGACCTGCTCCAGGAGCTGGTGGTGGCGCGCGACCTCGAGGGCGGCTACCCCGAGGTAGCCCGCAGCGTGCACGCGCACCCCACGTTCTCGGAAGCCGTGATGGAGGCCGCGCGGGCGGCCGACGGCTGGCTGATCCACGGCTGACGACACCCCGTGTGACGCACCTCACGCTGCGGTCCGCGGGATCCCGGTACACCCAAAGCGGTGAGGCGCTACCTCGTATGCGGTGCGGCCGCTTTGAGCATGGCTCTGGCGCCGCAGGCGTCCGCCGGCACCTTCCCCGGCGGCAATGGCCGCATCGCGTATGTGCAGAACGTCGGCGCCCAGCCGCAGGTCTTCACGATGACGGCGAACGGCCGCGACCGGCGGCAGGTGACGGAGGAGTCCACCGGCGCCACCGCGCCCGATTGGTCGCCCGACGGCCGCTCGCTCGCGTTCAGCGTGGGCGGAACGTGGATCGGAGTGACCGACGCGCTCGGCGGCGGCAGGCGGCTCGTGGACGCGGATGTGGACGGCACGGATCCGTCCTGGTCGGGCGACGGCAGCGCGTTCGCGATCGCCGGCGTGCAATACGACCCG